>JAUYDD010000171.1 GCA_030704765.1 Nanobdellota archaeon
CACACTCGCCAGCAGGCGATTTTTTAGCTGTGGCAAAAAACCTTTAGGGTGTGGTGGCCCATTGTTTTTTTGATTTAAGTGATATTGAAATTATTATCGCAATATATTGTGTTTATCATCAAAAAAAATGATAGGCATTTAGTTAGTCATTTAAACAACACTTAAATAAAACATCAATGAGGATTAATAATAAAACTATAGTAACTGAAAATAAATTAATTTCATTTTCTAAACAGTAAAGGAATAAATTTATCAAAAAATTTATTTCCTTTCCTATAATTGAAGTAAGAATCATAATTCTATTTTTTTAACAATGCTTCTTTAATGTTTCCTGCTCTATCGATTATTGTTATTGACACATCATGTGTAGAAGCTCTAGTAGGGACTCTTTTTTTACAAACACTCTTAGATAAACTAATACATAATTGTTTGTATATAGGTTCTTCATCACCATAATCAAGGTATTTTATTGATTTTAGGTTATTTTCATCTATATCTAAAATAAAATCAATATAACTGTCACTATAACTGTAAAAAGAATCAGGATTTAATAGCAAGGGTTTTTTTGTATCAACCTCTACTTGAATAGGTTTTGTTTTGACTTTATTTCCTGCTATGTCAACAAGTTCATAATCATAAAAGATTGAATCGCTATCATAATCATCTAAAAAGAGATTAAACTCGCATAAAAAACTATTATCTATGTTTTCGCATTCATTAGTTATATCTATATTTCTGTAAACAAAACCTTTAACATAATTTCCATAATTTATAGATAAGGATTTTGGGTTTTTTTCTATCAATTGCAATGAAAAATTATAACCATTTGAAAAACTTTTTTGTCTTGGAGATATTATGGCTATTTTAGGTTTAGCTGAATCTATAAAAAATGAAACATTATAATCTATAGTTGTCAGATGTTTTGTTGCAAACAAGCTTATTAATTGATGGCCTTCATCAAATGTCTTGCTGCCATAATATTTTTTACAATGTTTGCATAAATTCCTTTGTGTAAGAATCTTATCATTTTGGCTAATAAAAGAAATGCTATCTAATGTTGTGTCTGAAGAAATATCTATAAAAACTTTTCTTGAATTGTATATGTTATCTTCAGGAGAATTCACATTGATTGTAAAATTTTCCAATGCATAAATTAGGTCAATAAGCAAAATTGCAAATACTAGAATAAATATCACCTTCTTTCCCATATTTAATTTAATGTGTTTTTAAATATAAATATACGCCTTATTTTTTCATCAGAATCCAGTAGTAAATATCCAAAAAATAGAAAAAGATAAATATAGCTAAAAATATGTATTTACATGAAAAAAAGCAAAAATGATGATAAAATCATATACCAATTAATAGGAATCATGATTGCTTTGATAAGTGTCGTATTATGGCATTTTGATTTATTGATTCCAGGGACTATAGTCTTCATTTTACTATTTTTATTCTGGATTTTTTATCATGATGTATTATACGGACCAGTTGCATTGGTGTTTTATCTATCAGCAACTACAGAGATAATATATTTTAAAAATCCTTATCTAGGATGGACATTAGTGCTTTTAGGTTTTGGCACAGTTCTTGGAAGAAGAGCATTGTCTGGTGGAGATTAGATAGTAGTTCAAGATAATTTTTTATGTCGGAAATTGAAAACCTCATCTTTTAAGATGAGGTAGTTTACTTGCATTCAATTTCCGAGCACAAGAAAATTGTTTTATGCAATTTTCTGTGCAGAAAATTCTTCTGAAAGAATTTT
>JAUYDD010000141.1 GCA_030704765.1 Nanobdellota archaeon
AAAAAATTTCCCGAAAAATCGCCTACCTCCTGCTAAAGCAGGAGGTTTGATCGGCGATTTTTCTTTGACAGGGAAATTTTTTAGGATGTTCGGGAACGACCGCACCTTAAAAGGTGCGGTTTTCAACGTTCCCGACATAAATAAAAGTTATGAAGAATCAAATTATATAAAAACAACCCTTGAGGTTGCTATAATCATATTAATAGTCTCTCTTGTTTTTGCTAATTACCTTGATATTCCAAAGAAGACTTTATTGTATAAACTCATAGACGAAGGAGATTATGATGCATTATTATATTTAAAAGATAAACCCAAAGCAATTGTTCTTGCGTCACCTGCTATATCTATGGGTGTTTATCCAATTACTGGACATGATAGTGTAACAGGTATATTTTTTTATGAAAAAGGCAATAAAGAAGAAGTTAAAAAGTTCTTTAATAATGAAACTAATTGCTCTGAAAGGAATTTTATTATAAACAAGCATAAACCTGATTATATCATATCAAAATATGATTTAAACTGCTCATGGAAAGCCGTATATAATAGGACTATTGGCAATAAGAGTGATTGGGTGTATGAAATAAAAAAATAAATTCATACATGATATCTATTTAATTTTAGTTTAGAATATAATTTTGGAAAACTGTTTTTTATAAAAATGAATATTAATCCAACAGCTCTTCTAATATCCCTTATAGGAGAATAAATGATAATTTTAATTTTTAAAAACCTAGAATATCTTTTAATTTCTTTTTCTGTCCAGGACTTATTTATATTAATAGGATTCTTGATATCTATTAATTCAGCTTTATCTAGATTTTTTTCCCATTCATAATAAAATTTATTATAAAAAATAGTTCTTGTACTCCATGGTTTTGCTTTTCCATAAAAATGAAAAATTATTGATTTTAATTTATGATTTTTTCTAAAATTTAATCCAGGATGAATTATAAGATAG
Organism: Nanobdellota archaeon; assembly: GCA_030704765.1. Classification (GTDB taxonomy): domain Archaea; phylum Nanobdellota; class Nanobdellia; order Pacearchaeales; family GW2011-AR1; genus ARS1285. The sequence goes on from JAUYDD010000141.1 coordinate 959, forward strand.
GGATTAAAATTATAAACTAATGGAAGCTCTTTCCATTTTTTATAAAAATAAAGATTTAGAATGCTTTGGTCACCATTATTGGATACTTTTTGATATTCACCTGTTAATTTTAATAATTCCATAAAACTATTTTTATTGATTATATCTGTGCTAAAAGCCATTACACCATCATTAAAAGAATTTATTTTGAAATTATAATTTTTCTTTAAATTATCGTAAATATTTTTTGTTTTAATGGAATAATCAAATTGTTCTTTTAATGGTAATGGAAAATCTTTTACTGCATAAAATCCTTTTATTTCTGTTAATTTATCAATAGAGGCTTCAACAATTATATCTCCATCTAGATAAATAATATTTTTCCATTTTTTAAAATAAGGAGTGAATAAATAAAACCTTTCATTAGGATTAAAAAGTTTAGTTGGCTTTATTTCTGATTCTTTATATATTGGTTTGCATTTTTTTATTAAAATCCTTTTTTTTCTAAACCATTTTAAATCCTTTTCAGGAATTTCATGACTAAGAAGCATGTAATCTCCTTTCCATCCAGAATTAAAATAAACACTTGAAAAAAGCTGTTTTGCCTGATTTATATAATTCTTATCTGCTAGTGTTACTAAAAGATTTTTCTTCATTTTATTTGCTCTTTTATTTTTTTAATAAAAATTTTTGTATCAAATTCTTTTGCTCTTTTAATGCCTGCTTTTTTATATTTGTTTGGATTTTTCTTCAATTCATTTGATAACTTTATTATAGCTTCCGAGAGTGTATCTGGATTAATATCATCTATTAATATACCAGTTTTTCCATTTATAACAGTTTCTTTATATCCACCTTCATTAGCTGCAATAACTGGCTTTCCAGAAGCCATTGCTTCAACAGGAGTCATTCCAAAATCTTCATCTTGTGCAGTTGTAATAAAACCCTTGCAATAAGAATAAGCATCTATTAATTCTTTTTCTGTTAATTTGCCTAAAATTTCAACATTTTTTGGCAAATTATTTAAAATCTTGTCTAAATAAACTTCCCCCCTATCTCCTGCAGCAATCCATCCTATTATCTTTAATTTTTCATCTGAAATTTTTCTAAAAGCTTCTGTTTGTATCTCTACTCTTTTATGAGGATATATTCTGTTTACAGATAACCAATAATCTTTACTTTTTTTATATTTGAAATTTTTACATTCAATAGGGGGATTTATTATTGTTGAGTCTTTTTCAAAATATTTTTTAATCCTCCTTTCTACATTCAAAGAATTAGCTATTACTTTGTCAGTGTGATTTACATAATTTTTTGCCCATTTTTCATGTATAAATACATATAATAAAAATATAGGTTTTTCATAAAACCTTAAGTGGTCCCTTTGGCTTTTATATAAATCATAAAAAACTCTTGTTGGAGTATGGCAATAGTAAATATTTGGTTTATGTTTTTTTGCTGCGAATGGAGCCCAATTTCCAGAAAAAATGAAAAGATTATACTTTTTAGAAAAATCACATCTTGAAAAAAACCAAGAAGCTTGTAATTGTTTTAAAGGAGGGATCTTTATTGTATTACCTAAATTTATAAAATTTATATCTTCGCAATCCATTTTTTTAATAGAGTCTTCATTAAGATTGCATGTTATTAAATCAGCTTTTAGACCTCTTGCTAAGGTTACTGCTACTTTTTCCCCTCCTCCAATCGAGTCAAAAAAATCATGGAAAATAGCTATTTTCATTTTCATAATCAATATTTAATTAAGTGACATAATAAAATGCTTTAAAAAATATTATTCTTTGTATAAAAAATATGCTAGATATAAAAAAGGACAAAACTATTGATAGAATAAATAAAAATTTTATAAAAAAACTGTAATTTTTAATTTCTTTAATGTAAAAAATTATCATTATCAATATTAATAAAACTGAATATCTTCCTACTCCCCCAATTTCTTCTTTTAAAAAAAATCCCCTATTTAACATCAATAGCATTAATGATTGAGATAATAATAGTAAAAGATATAAAGTTATTTTTTTATTTTTAATAAAGACCATAATTATTATTATTAATTGAATTATCGATATTAATATTATTGGGATGGGGCTAAAGATTTGAAAAAGTATTCCTAAATTTTGTCTTGATAATAGATTTTCATTAAAAGCTGACCTTATTACATAATAATTTATATTATAACTTGTATTAAAAAAATAATTAATTAATCCTATAAATGGTTCTGATAAAGAGTTAAATGACATAGCAATAGGTATTGTTCCTGTTGATAAAATCAGAATAATCTCCCATAGTGCAAAAGGGATTATAGCTATAGAATATACTGCTAGTTTTTTAAAATCAAGCTTAATGAAAAAATAAAATAATAAAGCTGCATATAAAGTAAGAACAAGTTCCCTTGTTAATAGAGCAAATGAAAGGAATATCATTGAAATCATATGTTTGTCCTTATCTAAATAATATAGTGCTAAAATAACAAATAAAACCATTAAAGGTTCTGTTAAATTGCGCGTTATTGTTATTAAAAAACCTACATTAAAAGCAAAGAGATAAACTAACCATTGATTTGCTTTATATTTTTTTAATATCAGAAGAAGAATATAACAACTGAATATTATTGAAAAATAATTTATTAAAAGCATCATTATTGGAATTAGTTCTTTAATACCTAAAGATAAAACCAATACTAAGATCGGATAAAAAATTCTTTGAAAAAAATGAGGTTGTATAAGAATTCTTTCTAAAGTTGGGTTTAATGCCATCATATAATAATATTGCCCATCAAAACCGTATGTTTTTTGAACAACAATTCCATGCGGTATTTCACCCCAGTAAGTAAATATATAATTATGAGATAGCTCTATTGCAGCGCTTGGATTATAATCAAATTTATATAAAAAAAGCAAGATATAAATTAAATAGAAAAAACTTATTATTAACAAATGTTTATGTTCCTCTTTCATATTTCTAGAATTTTATGTATCATTATAAACTTATCTATAATATATGATATATCTTTTGTTTTAATCTTCTTTTATACCTAATATACTCAACATAAAAGAAGAGAATATAGTTTGAATACCTATTGCTAATAAAGTTAATCCTAATATTGAATTTTTAATTTGTTCTAATTCTCCAAATCCACTTTTTAACCATTTTAATAATATCATGATATATATAATTAATCCTAATAAAGAAATAAAAATCCCAAATAAGCTTACCTTTTCTATTGTTAAAAACCTATGCAAACGGTTCATAAAATCATTTTCTTCACCAAGATGGGTTATTGCATAGGTTTTTGTAAAAAAAGCAAATACTATAAGTTGATAACCTATTATAATAGATAATGAAGAAAAAAACATAGGATGATAATATAGTTTAATACCTAGAACTTCTGGAGAACCAAAATAAAACCAAAGCATTAATTCTAATCCAACTAGAAAAAGAATCAGGCCAGGGATAAAAAATAAGAATAAAGGGCTGTATAAAAGCATGAACCTCAAATGGCGCCAACCATCTGAAAAGGATCTTAGTTTAGATTCTCCTTTTCTAGGATAGTATTTTATTGGAACCTCTTTTATTTTAAGATGATTCTTTACAGCTTTAATTACCATCTCTGAAGCGAATTCCATTCCTGTTGTTCTTAAATTTAATTTATCCAAAGCTTCTCTTGAAATCGCCCTCATTCCACAATGAGAATCTTTTACAGAAGTACCATAAAAAAGCCTTAATATTCCTGAAAGAATTGGATTCCCAATATATTTATGTGACCAGGACATTGTTCCTTTTTCCATTTTATATGCAAACCTATCTCCAATAACAAAATCGTATCCTTCTCTAAGATATTTTAAAAAATTAGGAATTTCCTTAAAATCATAGGTCAAGTCCGCATCTGCCATAAAAATATATTTCCCTTTAGCTTCTTTAAATCCTTCAAGATAAGCAATTCCATAACCTACTTTGTCGTGCTTTACAAGCTTTACTTTGTTTTCCCTTGCAATATCAGGAGAACTATCACATGAAGAATCAGATACAATTATTTCTGCATTAATATGGTATTTATTTATTACATCTTTTATTTTTCTTAAACATTCTGGAAGAGCTTTTTCTTCATTTCTGCATGGAAGAATTATGCTTATCTCAAATTTATCTTCTTTAATTTTTCCTTTTTTTCCCATAAAATTAAAATATAAAAGGAGGTTTATAATGTTTATTAAACATGACTATATGATTGTTTATGTCGGAAAATAAACCTCATCTTTTAAGATGAGGTAGTTTACTTGCATTCAATTTCCGAGCACAAGAAAATTGTTTTATGCAATTTTCTGTGCAGAAAATTCTTCTGAAAGAAGTTTCATGCCATCAAATGTTTTCAGAAAATTTTGTGGCGCCGAAAACTTCTGAAAGTTTTCGTGCGCATCCTAAAAATTTCCGAATCAGAAAAATCGCCGATCAAACTCCATCCTTCAGGATGGAGTAGGCGATTTTTCAGGAAATTTTTTTGATTTAAAATTTTTTAAATATTCTTTTAGAATATTATTGATGTTTCCTTGTTTTTTTATTAGCCCTTTATCCATCCATATAATCCTATGGCAGTGTTTTTTAATCATATCTAAATCATGACTTACAAAAATTACAGTCCCACCTTTTTTTACAAGCTCTTTTATTTTTTCAGAGCTTTTGTACTTGAATTCTTCATCTCCTACTTCAAAAACCTCATCTAATAATAATATATCGGGATTGCAATAAATTGCAATTGAAAAAGCAAGTCTCTGAAGCATACCATTTGAAAATTGATAAAGCTTTGTTTCAATAAAATTCTGGAGCTCTGAAAATTCAACAATAGAGTCAAATCTTTGTTTTATTTCTTTATTAGTTAATTCAAATAAAGAACCGACAAGATATACATTATCTCTCATAGTCAATCTATCCTGCATCCCGATATTAAGATTAACAATTGGAATTATTTTTCCATTGGTTTTAATAGTTCCTTTTTCAGTTTTATATATTCCTGCTATTGCTCGTAATAGAGTGCTTTTTCCAGAACCATTATCACCTATTATTCCAAGGACCTCCCCAGCATATGCATTTAAAGAAACATCATTTAGTGCCCAAATTGCTTTTTGAGGTTCTTTTCCTGAAAAAATAGATAATAATCTTGCTAATGCGCTTTGATGTTTTTTAAAGCCTATTTTGAATTTCTTTGATATATTTTCAACTGATATTCTATTAAATTTTTCTGTTTCCATTTTTTTAAGATTTATTATGTCGGAAATTGAAAACCACATCTTTTAAGATGAGGTAGTTTACTTGCATTCAATTTCCGAGCATCCTAAAAATTTCCGAATCAGAAAAATCGCCGATCAAACTCCATCCTTCAGGATGGAGTAGGCGATTTTTCAGGAAATTTTTTTGATTTATAATCTCTCTGCAAATTTTATTTTTAATTTATTAAATATTAAAATTCCTGCGATGAAAAATATTATTGAATAAACAATTGCTCCTAAAATCATCCAGGAAGGCGGAATTTTAGAATAAATAACTAAATCCCTTGCAATTGTTATAAAATAATAAAGAGGATTAAAAAGATTTAAGATAAATATTTTTGTCATACCTTCAACTGCATAAAAAACAGGTGTTACAAAAATCAATAATCTAGAAAAAAACTGCCAAATACCATCAAGATCAGCAAAATATACATATAAAGAAGCTAAAATTAGGGAAATTCCATAGACAAAAATACTAAAAAAGAACATAATTGGAAGATAGAAAATCATGTTTTTAATAGTGATTCCATAAAAAAGCAAGATTATTATAAGTATTGCTATTTCAAACATATGTGAAAATAAATTTCTAAAAAGAGTTGAGGCTACTAATGATTCTCTTGGAAATTTTATTGATTTTATAATTAATCTATGGTCTCTCATATTTGTAATAGAAGAAGTAGTAGTTTGTTGAAAGAAATTAAAAATTATAATTCCTATTAAAAGATAAATAGTGTAGTTAGGTATTTTATTTCCGAAACTTGAAGAAAAAACAACAAAAAGCACAATAAAAGTCAAGATTGGATTTAAAAGATACCATAAAATTCCTAAATAACTTCCTTCATTCCTTAATTTAAATTCTGCTTTTGCTAATGCTACACTTAAATTATAAAAATATTTTATTTTATTTAATCTTTTTTTTAGATTCATTATTTAATATGTAGTGGAGTATTTTTAAAATATTCTAATGTCAGAAATTAAACCACATCTTTTAAGATGTGGTTTAATTTCTGAGCACAAGAAAATTGTTTTATGCAATTTTCTGTGCAGAAAATTCTTCTGAAAGAATTTTCATGCATCCTAAAAACAAGGGCCAATCAAACCACACTCGCCAGCAGGCGATTTTTTGCCGTGGCAAAAAACCTTTAGGGTGTGGTGGCCCATTGTTTTTTTGATGCTTATTTAATATGTTTTAAGTTTAATTTACATCCAATCTTTGTTTATCATGCATAAGATAGACATTTTTCTTGAATTTGTAACCTAATTCTTCAGCAAGCTCTACCATAGGCCTAGTCTTAATATGGTCTCCATGAGCAGGAAGAATTATCTCTGGAGAAATCATATTTATAAAATCCCTCAAGTCTTCTCTTCCTGCATGGCCGGAAACATGGATATTATTGAAGAGCCTTATTCCTTTTCTTTTCAATCTCTCATCTAATCTTTGACGATTCTCTATATTTATCCTTGTTGGTATTACTGAAGATGAAAAAACTACATGATCCCCATTCTGGAACTGGAACGGAAGCTTGTTTTTTGATAACCTGTCTAATATACTTCCAGGTTCTCCTTGATGGCCTGTACATACTACCATGTATCTTCCTCTTTCATTGTTCACTTTTTTTAATTTCTTTTCTAATTGATTCCTATATGTAGCTATAACTACATCATTTTTAAAAGGGCACATATCTATCTTTGAAGCTGAAACAACATACTTATTCAAGCTCCTTCCCATAAATATTATGTCCCGTCCTAATTGTTTTCCAAAATCTACTATTGACTTCAATCTAGCTATATGTGATGAAAAAGTCGTTACAAAGAGTGCTGCATTCTCATTATCTGTAGACAATAATACATCCTCTAATAGAGTCCTTGCAACTTTTTCAGAAGCTGTCTTTCTTTCATCTCCTGAATATAAAGAATCTACAATAAGTAATTTTACGCCAATCTTCCCTATTTCCTTAAGTTTGTCGTAATTAGGTTTTTTTCCAACAATAGGATTGTCATCAAACTTGAAATCATTTGCATATAGAACAACACCTTCATCTGTATGAAGGGCTATCATAGAGGTCTGCAATGTCGAATGAGTTATGTTGATGAATTCTACTTTATATTTCTTATGCTTACCTTGGACATAACAAAAAGAATTAGGCTGGATAACCTTTAATTTGTTCTTAAAAAAAATGTTCTCCTCCTGCAACAATGTCTTCAATACTTCTATTGTAAAAGGTGTGCCTATTATCTCTGCATTATACCTGTGAGCTAAAAATGGCAATGCACCTATATGATCCAAATGTGCATGGCTTGGAATTATCGCCCTTACTTTTTCCCTTAAACCAAGACCATCCAATATCTCGTCAGATGGAACAGCTCCGATCTGCCTTAATCTTTTCTCAGAATAAACTCTTTCAGATTCTTCTAGCTCTACAATAGGAGGCAAGAACAATCCACAATCAAAAATTATTACATCTTCTCCTAAATCTACAGCAGTCATATTCTTGCCTACTTCATCATAACCACCAATAGAATATAATTTCATTTTCAACCTCTTTTATAATACATGTAAAACTTTATTTATATAGGTTTTGGATTAGGTTGCTCTTCTTATTGATGCGTCAACAGCTTGATAAAACCAATTTCCTATTTTACCATTTATTCCAGCTTCTTCTAAATATAAACCTGGACAATCTAAAGTCATTTCTATGATCCTTCCTGATGAAACCATATCAACTCTTTCTAAAACAGAAGGACTATTAATAGTATCTATAGCATTTTTTGCTATATCTATTTCTATATCTGTTGGAATATAAGGTGCAAGCAAATCAACATATCTCCAGTTGCTTCTAAACTCTCCTTGTTTTGGCCTTTTAATCATTGCATATCTGAATTGTTTTGCAAAAAAGTAAAGAGACCTCTCTCCTTCTGCTATTTCTGAAACAAACTCTTGAACAATAAATGGTGCATCTTTTGGATGTTCTGCTATATATTTCCTTACTAATTCTAGATCATTTTGCAGTCTTTCAACTCCATATCCACTGTCAGTGTCTATTGGTTTAATAACCACTGATGCTCCAAGCTGTGATAAAGAAGCTTCTAGATTTCCATTCACTGAAAATGTTTTTGGAAAAGGAAGATTAGGATATCTAGTAAAATAACTTTTATCTGAAAAATCTACAACAGCTCTTGCTGGATTAACTCCGGGAATACCTCTTCTTGCAATCTCTTCTAATAACGGAAAGACTCTTTCTACTGTTGTATGTGCAGAGGTTTTTGTTGGTACTTCTAAAATTATTACAGAATCAGCATCTTTTAAATAATATGAAGTTCTTTTTTTATTTGTCCAATCATAAACATTATCTGAAGATAAATCGGGATTTATATCATTCCAATCACATAAAAGATATCTATCTTTTCTTAAAGTTTGCATTGCTTCTAAAAGCATCTTATCTGTAATATAACAAAAATCAAATGCAGCATCCCTATCTTTATAATATCCTGCAAATACTAGGTTTCTCATTTTTCAATCAATGTAGGTATTAAACCTCCACCTTGGGAGATATTTACAATATCGCTATTTAGTGAGAATCTAGTCAAATAACCTGCAACTTCACATACTGTAAGTTGTCTTTTCTCAATATCATAAGAATATGAAACATGCACTCCTGTATCATAAATTCCATTACCAACTTCACCATGAACAGTATTAACTGGATGCCTGTTTGCGTATACTCTTTTTTGTAAAATAGCATCATCAACTAAATCTGCCCTATTAGGACTAATTATAACTCCTCTACCGCAATGAGTGTCTCTAATCTTTAATACCCAATCTGAGAGACCCCCTCTGCCATTAAATCCTGTAACATCTACTATTTCTGGAAGAAATTGAGCAACTCGCGGATCTTGTCTTGATAAGAACCTTAAATCTTTATCTTCCATAAACATTGCCAACCAATTGTCAAATACATGTACATCTGAATTTAGAATGTTTAACAGAAAATCCTTATATTTGTAGATAGGGTCTTCTGCACCATTACTTCCTGAAAGATGTTTTGGTATGACTCCTTTATAGGCCCTTCCTTGATAAACTAACTTACCATTTTTAAATCCAATGTTTTTATAGTCTCTTTCATGAACTATAGCTGTATCTATTGTTGTTGTTTTCTCATCAATATAAGGCCTATCTGGAGCATCTGAAGGTTGATCACTATAGTCATCTCTTGTCAATATTATAGCGCTATTTATTTCTTGTTCTAAAAGTCTTTTTCTCATAAATCTTACTGGAGATAAATAATAAAAATCGTCTTGTAAATCAGGGAAAAGTCCTAAAATTGCTGCTGAAGATTCTGTACATTCTCTTAATGCTCCAATATTGACGAAGTTCATCTCTACTAATTTATAATCTTCGCCTTGTTTTAAAAAATCGTATCTTGCACTACCTGTCAATACTCTTTGGCCAATTGGTAATGTCTTTAAAAAATCATTCAACTTTGAACCTGGAATTTTTGTCCTATCTTCAAGATATTCAGATAATCTATAAAATGCTGCTCTAGTCAGATCTGTACACATTTTTCCTATTCTTCTATGTTCATCTCTTGATATTATTCTAGGAATGATTGATATTGATGTTGGATCATCATAGGTATAAGATCCTCTTTCTATTAATTCTTTTAAAAAAACTTGCATACTTTGTTCCAGTCTTCCATTTAATATACTGACTCTTTCATCAAGAGACTCAATTACTCTATCCTTAGCTGAAATCATTGTAACCTCATCCGGGAATTTACTGCTTCAACAAGAGCTCTACCTTCTTTATTTAATCCTTTACCGGACCTATCTAAAACTTCTTTGTAACTAAATATTTTATACATTTCATCAGAATCTCTTAAAACACGAGTTCCATCAAGAGGAATTTCTCCTGCTATTACAATCTCCTTTGTAGATATTGAATCACTTAAAACTTCTCCAGGACCTTGATATAATAATCTACCGTCAACTAACTCGTATCTACCCGGAGCAAGAGATGACTGCATAATACAATCTCTACCTAAAGTATTATGAACAAGAATTTGTGAAGCACTTATTTTATTTCTTTGTAAATTATATTCTGTTAATGATTCGGGTTTAATTGAAACATCATCTAAAAAAGGCACTAAATGGAATAATGTTAAAGGTAATTTGCCTATTTCCAAATGCTGGTCTGTTAATAAAGCAGTTGAACCTTGGAATCTTGGATTAATCTCTGTAAAATAAACCTTCTTTCCATCAGAAATAAAATCTATACCAAATATGCCCCTATATCCTTGACTACCTATCCAATCACCAACTTTTAATGCTATAGAATCAATAGCTCTTAATTCTTCTTCTGATACTTTTGATTCAATATTAAAATCATTACCACAATATCCAAATCTTCTTGTTGTACAACCAGAAGCTCCTATAATTTGAAAAGAAGGTTCTGATAAAACTGTAAAATTATTTGTTCTAACTAAATTCATATTAAAGCTACTTCCATTTATATATTTCATAAATATAGCTTGTTCTCCTCTAAATTTTTCAAAAATGTCTTTAAAATCTCCCCAATTATTAACTAAAAAAGAGCCAGAACCTGATGCAGCATCATTAAATTGAACAAAAAATGGTAAACTATATTCACTAGCGGCTCCTTGATATGATTCAGACTCTAAAGTTTCTTCATGGCCTAGTGGAAAAGGAACTCCTATTTTTTGAAGCTCTCTTCTCACATAACTTTTTTTATCTAATTTTGATTTTAGCGCAGCTGGAGAATTTAAAATTCTTACATTAGGCATAGATGAAACAACTCTCTCTAAAGAAGGTGTAGAATGATAAGCTACTATATGGACTCTATTACCATTAAATCTTTTTAAAAATTCCAATAAATATGGAGATAATTCTTCTAGATCTGAATCTGTCCTTGTTCTCGTATTTTGTTCTACAGAAACAAAAGCAAATTTTCTTGCTGTATTTATTGTATCTTTTCCAAATCTAGTGCTAGCAACACCATTAGGATACGCGTAACTTATTGATTTATAATCTCCAGGTCTTAATCCTAACCATATAACAACATCTTCTTTTAAAGGAGTATGAACATCTAAACCTGCAAATAAATCATAACTATCAAGCCTTTTCATACTAGAACATCTCCTTAGAATTTATTTTTAGAAAAAATAATTTTTGTTTTTTTAAATTAAGTGAATAGTTTGTAAGAGAGATAGAACTATCTAAAAAAGAATGATTCATATTAACTACATCTCCTGTAGTTAACATCTGTTCTATCTTCATATGTTCATTTTAACTATTCACCTCCTATAAACTGAAAAAAAAGAAATTTTCCAGATCACCAGTATAGAAAGGTTTAATGTTTATACCTTATTAGAGGTCTTATATAATTATTATTATAATAGAAAATATATTTTACAGAATATACTACAAAAATTCTCTTTTTTCTCTAGATTAATATATTTTTTAGATATATAAAGATTGTTGTGACAAGAAAGTAAAATATCTGTCCGATATTTTACTACACAGAAAATTGCATAAAACAATTTTTTTGTGCTCGGAAATTGAATGCAAGTAAACTACTTCATCACCAAGTCTTTCGGATTTGTACTCCATCCTAAAGGATGGAGTTTGTTTTAGACTTGGTGAGCTAGAGCGAAAAAGCTGACCATTTAATTCTCCAACATAAATATTGGAGTTAGCTTTTTTGCTCAGATCTTAAAAGATGAGGTTTTCAATTTCCGACATAACAATAAATGTACATCAACTTAACAATAATAATCTACTAACAAACTTTTTATATTATCAAAACCTAGTCCAATATATAAAATATGAGTAAAAAAGGGGAAAATAGAGATAGATTAGTCTATTATAGATTGTCAATCATAATTGGGATTTTAATATTATTGTCTATAGGTATTGTTCATGCTAATCCTGAAAAAATAAATAAGGAAATTTTTCAGAAATTTGAAAATCTGGATTCCAAAGAAAAAGTCGGAGTTATCATTAAAACAAAAAATGGTTATGAGATAGAAGGGGATAATCATAAAGATTATTATTATAAAAAAATTTCTAAAGATGAATTTGAAGAATTAAAGTATGATTCTGATATAGAAAAAATTAGTTTAAGCCATAAAATAAGCTCATTTTTACAAGAAAGTATAGTCCTGACAAATGCAAGTTATACTCATGCTACACAAGCTTTTGGAATAAATCTGACTGGATTGAACACAACAGTATGCGTCATTGATAGTGGTGTTAATTTTTCTCATCCAGACTTAATAGGCAAGAACGTAAGCTGTGTAATAGATTGTTTTAATAAAGAATGTATTGAAAATTGCAGTTTAGATGATGATGAAGGTCATGGGACTCATGTTACAGGAATTGTTGCAGCATCTTCTGGTATTATTGGAATTAGCCCTGGTGCAAATATAATTGCAATAAAAGTTCTTAATTCTAATGGAGATGGCAGTGGAAATGACTTAGATCTTTCAAGAGCTATAGATTATTGTGTTTCTAGGAACGTTAGTGTAATGACTATGAGTCTTGGCACAGCTACAACATATTCATCTGATTGTTCAAGTCTTATGAGCCCATGGACTGAATCAATTGATATTGCTTATTCTAAAAATATCTCTGTAATTGCTGCTACTGGAAACATTCCTGCTAGTACTACTAGTATATCTTCTCCAGCATGCATAGCAAATGTAACTCCAGTAAGTGCTATACAAAAAGATGATTTGACAATAGGATATAAAAGAAATTCATTAGTAATGCTTGTTGCTCCTGGTTATGTCATTAATTCAACAAAAAATATCGGAGGATATATAACTAAATCTGGAACATCTATGGCTGCACCTCATGTTGCAGGGGCTGTTGCTATAATAAGACAATTTTTGAATCTTACAGGAAGAACTAGGACTCCTCTAGAGATTGAATTATTATTGAATTCTAGTGGAAAAAGAGTTTATGATTCTTCTTCTCTATTATATTTTTCAAGGATAGATATTTATTCAGCAATCTTGTCTCTTGACAATATTCCTCCTAATGTAAGCTTAATTACTCCTGCTAATAATCATGTAAATGAATCTAGAGACTACACATTCAGTTGCAATGCTAGTGATTATCAATTAGCTAACATGACTTTTTATCTATATGATAATAATGGATTAGTATATAATGAAACAAAAAATATCTCTGGAACAACAAACACTAGTAATTTTAATGTCTCTAATCTTGACTACAAATCTTATAGATGGAACTGTAAGGCAAGTGACTTATTAGGAAACTATGCATATTTTAATTCTAATTATACTTTAGTTGTTGGGAGAATATTATCTAACCTTATATCACCTGAAAATCCAACATATACAAATTATAACATGACTAACCTGAGTTGCGAATCTATTGCTGGAGATGGTTTTAAGCTTACGAATGTCAGTCTTTATATCTGGAACAACAGCAATTATCTGATTTATAATGAAACCAGGAACATATCTGGTGTCACGAATACAACAATATTCAACTATACATTAATAAGAGAGGGTAATTATTCTTGGAATTGTTTATCTTACAATAATGCCTCTAATTCATCTTGGGCAGATAATAATTATACAATAGTCTATGATATAACAAATCCAAATATAAGTTCTATAACTAGTACAGTTAGTTCTAGTAGCTCTACAATGTCTATTAATTCTAATGAAGAAACAAATCTGACAATTAATTATGGTATAACGACAAGTCTTGGAAGTTTTAGCAGGAGCAGTTCTTTTTTAAATAGCAATTCTATTACCCTAAATGACTTAACAAGCTTAACAACTTATTATTTCAATTCAACATCTTGTGACAGGGCGAATAATTGTATAATAAACACAAGCAGTTTTACTACTTCTGCTACCACAACTAATCCATCTTCATCAGGAGGTGGAGGAGGAAGCCCTGCTAGTTCAAGAAAGACTTATTCAATAAGTTATGAACAATTTGAAAAAGGATATACCGAATCATTAAGCGAGAATGATAAGATTAAGTTTATAGAAAAAGATAAGACAGAACATTATATCATAATAAATAAAATAGAAAAATATAAAGTTAATTTGACAATAAAAAGCAATCTAATAAATATAGTGATGGATCTAGGCCAGAGTATAAAACTCAATATAAGTTCATTGGAATATTACGGCCTTTATATTAAAGTAGAATCTATTTCTGGTAACAAAACAAACATCACTATAAAAAAGATCAATGAAAAAATTATTCCAGGAAAAAGAGTATTAGATGAAATTCAAAATAACGGCAGGAACATCTCAATAAATGAAGAAGAAAAACCAGAAATAGAAGAGAAAAAAGAAGAAAAATATCAAGGATATAAAATAAATTTTACAATAGTAAGTTATATATGCTTATTGATATTAGTGCTTGCAATAGTCATCCTAGGAATCACGAGATCCAAGCATCATAAGAAAAGAGAAAAGACTATAAATGAATATGGCGAAATATTTAAAAAAAATTTGAACCTGAAAATTAAAAGGAGGTAAAAAGAAAATGAAAAAGATAAATTACATTTTTATTATTTTGATTTTATTAATTATTTTAATTTCAGTATTTTATCTGTCTAGAAATGTAAAAAAACCAGTTTGTGGAAACGGTGTAATAGAAAAAGGAGAATCAAGTAACAATTGTTGTGTAGATGTTGGTTGTCCTAACGATTATATTTGTGAGAATAATAAGTGCATTAGTAATATTTCTGATACTAATAATATAACTAATACAGCTCCACCTATTCCACCCGTTATTTATGAAACTATTGAAGCAACTATTTTGAATTTATCTGTTACATCCCATAAAATATTTACAATAGGTGATGCAGAATATTATGGAAAATATGCTATTATTCGTGTAGATAAGATAATCGATTATAAACGCTTAGATCCTTATAATGAAACTTATAGTGATCGATTGTTTAAACCACTATCTGTTGGAGATAAAATAGAAGTTTCATTTGAATGGAATACAAATACAACTAAAGTTGGAGATAAGATTTTAACAATCATAGAACTTCATCAGGGTTATAATCTCTGGGTAATAAGAACTGATTATAAAGTATTAGAATGAAAATAATACAAATAATCAAATTACTGAAATACCAAATCCTGCTGGTGTTTATTGTCGTATTTTAGGATATAATAAAAGAATAAATGAGACAAAGGAGGGTCAGCAAGGAATTTGTATTTTCCCGGATGGGTCTGAATGTAGCCAATGGTATTTTTATGCAGGATTATGTGGTCAGAACTGGTCTTATTGTAATCTACATGGATATGATATAATATCTGGAGATGTAAAATCAGGAAGATGTAGATATGCTTATAGTCCTATATGTAGTGTTTGTGTTAATAAAACTACACAACAAGATGCAGGAACCGTAGATGATTTAATAAATCTAAGTAAA
>JAUYDD010000200.1 GCA_030704765.1 Nanobdellota archaeon
GTTTTCCATTGTCTGCTTCTCTAGCTTTCTAGTAGAAGTTATTCTTTCACAAATTCCATTAAGAATTATTTTGATAATAACTCTTGGATGATAGCTTGGATTTCCAGGTCCATTGACTTTCTGATCAAAGTCATCAAAATTAAATTGATTTACTACTTCTTCCATCAGTAAACAAATATGGTCCTTTGGTATTATTGTCCGCATATCAGTTGGAAGAAGTATTGTTTGTTCAGGGTTTGATTTTATATAAACCATTTTAGACTCACCTCATTTAATTACATATTTATCGACGAGAAAGTATATATACTTTTCTGTTTATCGTCGATAAAACAAAGTAAAGAATAATCCAATAATTGTGACACAACCTCGTGCAGAAAAAACTATAAAAGTTTTTTCTTGCATCCTAAAAACAAGTGCCTGTAACAAACCACACACTTTAGTGTGTGGTGGCACATTGTTTTTTTGATATCTATTGGCGATAATTATACGGATTGGAAATCTAATCTTGTCTGAAAGCAGATTAGATTTCATTATATCACTTTCTATCTGCTAAACAAATACGATAAAAACAATATAGCAATACGACTTATAATCAATTTTTAAGTGGTTTCACAATTATTTTCCCTTTTTTAAAAGGATGCAGATTGCAAGTGTAATTGAACTCTCCTTCTGTCATGAAAGTATAAGTGAAATTACTATCATAAGATATCCTTTTGCTTGTGATATTAAGGTTAGGAATATAGATATTATGGCTATTTGTCTTATCAATGCTTGTAAAAACAACACTATCACCAACAACAACTTCTAATTCAGGTGGAACAAAATCCACATTATTAATATTTACATCATAAGTCTTTGGATAATATATGGCTTCTTTTACATGACTCTCATTTATAGGAGGTTTATCTACTTTATTCACTTTTACAATGAATATAGCTGCAGCTATAGAAAGGAATATCAATACTCCAATACTCAATAGAATCCAGTATATTGGCTTCATGTTTTATAAATCATTGAAATGATTGAATTAATATTGTTTAGACTTCACCTGATTATATAGAATTTAATGTGAAAAGTGTTTTTAAAGGTTGTTGTGATGCATTAATAAAATTCCATGCTATCATTAATTTTTCTATAAAAATTATTGCATTGATAATATTTTTAATAAATTATATACAAAAGTATCACAATATTTGTCTAGTTAGTGAAAATAATTATCTAACTAATTTCCCATCTCTGATACGTATGGTAGAAGGGTAACTTTCTATATTTAATCCAAATAAAGCTTTAGCTTGTGAACTTGTGATATAAGTGCCATCGCTTCTAGCTTGTCTTGCACATTCATCACACCAAGAAGGTTCAGAAACATCAACTGAAATAGTTTTTCCTGCTGATAATTCAGTTAATTTTTCTGCTGTAGCATATTTTATATTTTTCCCCCCAGCTATGTCTGACCTAAAATAACCCTTTCCATCAGGAACATAAGTACCTGGTTTTCCCTCAGCAGTTGTTAATTTTCCAGTTCTAAACATTTCTGCTTCTTTTTGTCCATAAGTTTTTTGCCCACCTTCTGGAGGACAATTTGGACAATGACCTGTACTTCCCGAACTTCCTCCTGAACTTCCAGAAGAACCTCCACTGCTTCCAGAACTTCCTTGACTACTACCAGAACTTCCACTACTACCAGCACTAGGATCAGCAGATGGAGGTGAAAAACCACCACTGCTTCCTCCAAGAGTTCCAGATGAAGAACTTCCTTGCTGACTGCTTCCTTGTGAACTCCCTTGTTGACCAGGCTGAGCCCCTCCTGCACCAACTTGTCCTGCTTGACTTCCTTGTTCTTGCTGACCAGGTTGTTGACCTCCTTGACCACCTTGCTGGCTTCCTCCACTAGATGACCATCCAGGACCAATAATTCCACTACCTTGAGAACCACCCTGTGCACCACCTTCTGCATTTATCTGTGTTCCAGGAGTATATCCAGGAACAGTTATTCCAGCAGATGCAATAACTTGTGCAATTCTAGAGCTAGGATCAACTCCTGCTACATTTGGGTTTATTAATAATCCATTATTATTGTTCTGATTAAAACGACCATCGTCCTTATATTTAACTCCTCTTATTGTAGCAACTTCTCCTTGCCTTATGCTATTTATTTCATTTCCATTTATCTTTGTTAATAATTGGACTTGATTATTAACTCCTCTTGAAAACTCTATATTTTCAGAATTCTTTATATTTAGATTTTCTACAGGTTTATTTATTGTCTGTATAAGAACTCCGGTTTTTGATAGGACATTGTCTATAGATAATTCCATTTTTGAACTATCAAAAGTTACAGATGGTTCATTAATCCCAGAAACTGCTCCAGTTTTTCCTCCTTCTTGATCTATATAAAGATTTAAACTATCACTTGATTTAATATAAAGTTTCCTGGAATCTATACCTTTATTCAAATCTTCATAAGCAGTTTTAGCAGCTATTAAAAAACCTGCTTTTTTATTTGCATTCACTGTCCTGATATTTCCATCAGCAGATAAGCTTATTATGCTTTTTCCATCTCCGGTTTTATCAGCATCATTTCCTATCAAGACTATAGATTCACCATGTTCTTTAGTCCTTATCCAAGTGTCTTTTCCTTCAAGTTCAAAAAGAATATTCTTATTATCATCACTATAAACACTAATTTTTCCACCTTCTCCATAATAAATATTAGCTATTTCTCTTTCTCGGCTATCAGTTATGACTCCATTTTTCATCAATATCTGGTCAAAGCCTATATTTAATGTTCTTCTAATAATCCCTATTTGCTCTCCACTATTTCGTGGAGCTAATTTAATATCTGCTTGTATAGTAAAACCTTCTTTATTAACAATGCCTGTATTAAAACTACCAAAACTTATTTCTTTGAATTCTTTTCTTAAATCAATTTTTCCATTTTTATCAGTTGCAATAATATACTTTTTATCCGCAACACCTGTTTTTGTTGAATCAGGAATTTCTATCATTAATTTTAATTTATCATTTGTAAAACCTGTTATTTTTAAAGGTGTTTCAATAGGATATTTATCTTTGTAAATATAATTTATAATCTCCTGCCTGACTTTATTTGCAGTCTCAGCTTTTTTATCAGTTGCCCCAGCTAATGCAATCCTGTCAAACAAGTCTGATTTGTCTTTATCACCAAGCGAATCCCATAATTTTTTTTGCAAATCAGGTTTATCTCTCAAAGCTTCCCACATCTTTAATCCAAATTCTGGTTTACCTTTTCTTTCTTGAATTCCTTTTGGCGGATATTCTTCTTTAGATTTTCCTGCAGTTTCTCTAACAATGCTATTCCATTGATCACTAAAACTCCAAGGTTTTCCAGTAGCGGGGTTATTAACTTTTAACATCTCTTCAAAAAGCTTTTGCAATTGTTGGTTTGAAAACTTATTATATATAAGATAAAAATCAGACCATCTTGCTTTTTGTATTAGTCCTT
The DNA here is from genome assembly GCA_030704765.1 of Nanobdellota archaeon. GTDB lineage: Archaea > Nanobdellota > Nanobdellia > Pacearchaeales > GW2011-AR1 > ARS1285. The sequence continues at coordinate 3,485 of JAUYDD010000200.1, forward strand.
GATAAAAAGCAGTATTACTAGTAGCTGCTGATAATTTATTGCTAAATTCACTATTGCTAGAAAGTTTTGCAATCTCTGAAAATTGTAGTGAAGATGTTGCACTAGCCCAGGTTTCAGGTTTATTAATATCAAATTGAGCTGGAGAAGCACTTTCTCCAAGAACTCCTGAAACCAAAATTAACAGTATTAAAAATACAAATATTATATAATAAAAATTATTTTTATGTTTGGTTTTTACCATCTTTTTTCATTAAACATAATATTTTAGGTTTTATTAATTTATTGGTCACTATCTGAAATTAGGCTGATGAGCAAGAGGCATCTTCTATCAGGACAATTACTTCCTCTTTGAAATTGCTGTTCTTCAGCATAAAACAAAACAAATCTAAAAATCTGCAATAAATAATATTAAAACAGGTTATTAGATTTCATTGTCTTGATATGCTCCTGCAGGAAGGCCTGGAATCACTGCAATCTCAAGCTCTCTTTTAGGATATTTATTCACAAACTCAAAATAATGAGTTTCTGCTGATGTTATGTTCTCGGATATTATATATAATACTGATGAATCATTAAGGTCAAATGCATTTACATAAAGGTTCCTTTCTTCAGCTAGCTGTGCAACACAGCTTATGCATAATAATTTAGGGTCTTGTTTATGGGAATCTGTGATATATCTTGCTAGTTCCATTGATTCATAAATATAAGATTTTTTATTCAATGGAGCATCTTTTAATTCTAATTTGACAACATTATTATCTTTTGTTATAGTTACAGGTGCATTTAATATAAAACCAACTTCTCCTTTTTTTATTGCAGTCTTTGTATTCATGTTTCCTATTTCTATATTAAAATCAGAATCAATATTTTTTATGCATAATGGAAAATTATCATTGATATACTTAGATATCTCATTTTCAACCTTGGTTTTTTCAGGCATTAGATATTTTCCCTCATAATAATAATATGGTATGAATAAAAACCCTAAATCAAGGTTTTTTTCAGGCTTTTCATAATACCCTCCTTGAAGGCTTATTGTGTCTAATGATTCATAAGAAATCTTGTCCATGCAGTTTATAATAGAAGCTTTTAGTGAATCAAAACCAGTTTTAGTGCCTTGGCTTGAAAAAAAATTCTTGGAAAAATCATTATCCCTGTTATTTAAAATATAAGCAATGCTTCCTCCTGCTGCAACTATTATTATTGCAATAATAATAAATACAGATACTTGCCCTCTTTTCATATTAACTTGAATAATCTAGAATTTATAAAGGTTTATTTGATTTTAAGTTAATTAAAAGCATCTATATTATGTTTGTTTAATTCTTTTTTTAACTTAGTTCTGGCTTGACCTTATTACGTTCACAATCTCAGGATATTTTTTAATAAAGATGTTTTATAAAAATCAAAAAAACAATGTGCCACCACACACTAAAGTGTGTGGTTTGTTACAGGCACTTGTTTTTAGGATGCAAGAAAAAACTTTTATAGTTTTTTCTGCACAGAAAATTCATCTGAAAGAATTTTCTTGTGCTCAAGAATTGAGAACTGTAACATTTGCTACGGCCACATGATAAATCATGAGGTTTTCAATTCTCGACATTATAAAGTTTAGATATTCAATTGAAGTTTAGCTTATGGATTGTTTACATAACTTGCAGCATATATTTTTATAAAATCTATACTACAAATTAATTTTTTATCTGAACAAAGGATA
>JAUYDD010000145.1 GCA_030704765.1 Nanobdellota archaeon
GTTTTTTGCCACAGCTAAAAAATCGCCTGCTGGCGAGTGTGGTTTGATTGGCCCTTGTTTTTAGGATGCTCGAGAATTGAAAACTGTAACATTTGCTACGGCCACATGATAAATCATGAGGTTTTCAATTCTCAACATAAATCTATATAAATTCATACTTATTATTATAAACATGAAACAATTATATAAGGAGAGATTAAAAAAACTTTTCTTGAACGATATTTTCTCATTGTTCATAATAACAAGGGTTATATTGTTTCTTATAGCTTATTTCTCAACACTTGTAATTATCAAAGGAAGCATGTATGGATTGCCTCACTCATTTCTAGACATATTTTTAAGATGGGATGCACAATTCTATATGTCAATAGTATATGAGGGTTATACCTATATGCCAGGAAGAGTATCAAATGTTGTATATTTTCCGCTTTATCCTTATCTTATAAAAGCTATTTATTTTTTCACAGGATACGCGAGAATTGTAGGGCATGTAATTTCTAATCTTGCATTATTGCTTGCTGCAGTATATCTATATAAACTGATAAAATTAGATTACGAAGATGATGAAATAAGTATGAAAGCTGTATTTTATCTGTTTATTTATCCAACAAACATCTTCTTCTCAATTATATATGCAGATAGCCTGTTTTTATTCTTCACTTTAGCTTGTTTTTACTATGCGAGAAAAAAGAATTTCTTGTATGTTTCAATATTAGGATTTCTTTTAGCATTGACAAAGAACTTGGGCGTATTTATAATATTCCCAGTATTGATTGAATATTTTGATATAAACTTTGGGAACATCAAGATTTCCCTAAATAAGATAAAAGAAGATATATTCTATTTATTATTGATACCAGCAGGATTGATATTGCATATGTTATTTCTTTATATTAAATTCAATGATCCTTTATTATTCGCTCATGCACAAAAAGAATTCGGAAGGGTATTTACAACAATAACAACTACATTGAATAGCATAAACAATTATCCAATATTCTATCAGTATCTATTTGCAGGATTTTTGTTTTTTGCAATATTCATGCTAGCTTATGCTTTCTACAAGAAAGTAAGATTAAGCTATCTTGTATTTTCTCTAATATCCATGTATATATATTTGTCAGCAAATATACTTGAATCAATACCTAGATATTTTGCTTTGTTGTTTCCAATATACATATCAATGGCTTTGTTAGGGAAAAAATATAAAATTCTTGATTATTTTTTCATTATAGCATCGATAAGCCTGATGACAATAATAACAATCCTATTGATTAATGGTTATTGGATGGTTTAATTTAGAAGCTCTTTATATTTTCTTAAGTCTTTTAATACACTTTCAGCTGTCAGTTTCTTTAATTTATAGCAAATAACATAAATTTTCGAAAAAATTTTGTTATTTGTCTATTTAGGAAATAACTTCTTAAATATATGGAAATTAAAGTTATTTCCTATAAATACCAAATCTTTATCATAAACCTCTTTAAATGACACAGGGACACAGATGCCATCATAGTTGTTTGAGTCTTTTATATGAAATGAAAATGGAGCTCGAGTGAGTTTTCCTGAATGTGTATTGGAACTGTCAAGTATGATATCAAAAAAACAATGGGCCACCACACCCTAAAGGTTTTTTGCCACAGCTAAAAAATCGCCTGCTGGCGAGTGTGGTTTGATTGGCCCTTGTTTTTAGGATGCTCGAGAATTGAAAACTGTAACATTTGCTACGACCACATG
>JAUYDD010000151.1 GCA_030704765.1 Nanobdellota archaeon
ATCAAAAAAACAATGGGCCACCACACCCTAAAGGTTTTTTGCCACAGCTAAAAAATCGCCTGCTGGCGAGTGTGGTTTGATTGGCCCTTGTTTTTAGGATGCTCAGAAATTAAAACAAACTGACATCCACATCTTAAAAGATATGGTTTAATTTCTGACATTACAGATATTATTAACCAATAAAAAATTTTATAATAATCAGCATCACAAGAAGGGCTATTAATAAGACAAAGGAGTATAAAGAATATCTTAAAACATTATTATCATTAGATTCATACACTATTTTGTTTTTATCACTTCTTTTTCCTAACATTATATAACTTTCTTTTTCATTGGTTTCTTTATTCTTATCTCTTAAAGATATTGAACTTCCAGTTATTGGAATATTATTGTTTTCAATGCTGGTTTTGCTTTTCTCTTGATTTGTACTTTCTTGGATTTTTTCTTTTTGTTTTAATATCTCAATGTTCTTGTCGATTTCTATTTTATAACTTCCTGTATTTTTTTCTCTTATTCTTAATCCAATTTTAGCATCTCCAGTAAAATCACTAAAAACATTCCTTATCCTCATACTGATTTTTTTAGTTTTATTTCCAGGTCCTGAAAAAAAATCACTTATATATGCATTAGAATATACCCAATCTTCTATATTATTATAATAGCTATCAGAGATTATTTTATCTTTATTATCATCTTTGTAGATATAGACTTTGATGTCATATTTTTTATCCTCAAGATTATTAGCTTTAATATTTATATCAAAATCATCACCATTTCTTATTTCATCACTATCCCAGTCCATGTCCAAAGTCATTATCTTGGGGACAGTTGTATTTTGGTTTTGAAGGGTATTGTTTGAAGTATTGTTCACAGGATTTATATTATTGCACATATTTTCATATCCTTTTGTTCCTGTGATTAATACATATCCTCCATTGCAATAAGACCAACTCTTATTATCATTGACAACATCTTTTAGAATAGGTGTATAGGATACAAGGTTGTTTCCATTATATAGCCTAATTGATTCATTATCATTGTCTAAGAACTGTCCTTTTATACCAATAACTAGGTAGTTGTTTATTGTTTGGTTCAATAAAATCTCTTCATTGTCATGATTTACAATTTTCCATCCAGATGGATTGATATTTTCACTAGAATATATCTCCACCCATTCATTGTTAAGGTCTAATCCTCCAGGATTCAATTCTACTTCATTTATCCTCACTTCACTTAACACTAAATTAATACTAATTATAATTAATACTAAAATTACCTCTATTAACACCGTTTTTTTCATTTCAATCACCTTGTAGTTACTATTAATAATCGAATCAGAACTTTTTAAGGATTTATCTTTTTAAATTTATATATCCTATAGGTTATACTCGTTTAATCTATTTTTGATAAATCTCCTTCTATAATTATTGGGTTCATAGCACAAAGTTCATCTTTAAAATTATTATCAGGAATAGGATTGTATAGAAATATTTTTTTACCTAATCTCCATGCCAGATATACTTCAAGGAACGTTGCTCCACCAATATAATTCTCTTGACCATTCTTTTCAAGATTTAGGGCCAATATAGCATCGTTTGATTTTACTTTTTCTTCTTGCAATCTTAACATAGAGCTTTTCCATTTAGCATGTTCTTCTCTACCAAGTTTTTTCATTTCTTCTTCTTTTAATGGAAAATCATAACTGTTTGGTAAAGTTATGATATGGCCTTTTTTTTCTAAAAATTCTTTTATTAAAGGAATCTTATTGTAGATATGCTTGCTAGTGCAGATATAGATTTTCATCTTATTTCTTCATAAAAAATATCAATTTCCTCATTAATATTATTAGGGTTCTGATTATCACTACTGAAATATTGCATGAATCTTTTTCCTTTTTTTTGAGCATTAGCTAAGCTAATAACCCAATTTTTACCGCTATCTTCCATATCTTTTGGATCCAAAAAATACCATCCTATTCTATTGAATCTTATAGCAATAACAGGAGTAAGGCCAAATATCTCTGAAAAAACTATAAAATTATTCATTTGCTCTTTTGTTATATATTTAGAGGTCTTTTTTGTTGATTTTACTTCAATTGTATATTTTTGCCCTATTTTTCCAGCAATTAAATCACAATCAGAATTTTCCATTTTTCCTGAGCCAGCTACACGCACAGCTCGGAAATTGTTTTTCACAAACATCTCGTATAATTCTCGTTCAGCTTTGCTTCCTTTAGATTTGTTTTTCGGCATCTTTCTAGATTATAATCTCCCCCATTTTTATGTCGAGAATCGAAAACCTCATGATTTATCGTGAGGTCGTAGCAAATGTTACAGTTTTCGATTCTCGAGCATCCTAAAAACAAGGGCCTGTGACAAACCTACACCTTTAGGTGTGGGTGACCCATTGTTTTTTTGATCTCAGGAAAGTTTAATTAAATCAATTGATATAAATACTAAATTTCCCTGTTAATATATAAATACTTCGCTTTTTAGTGACATATCCTGCATTTGATGCATAAACAGGGAGTTAAATGAGAATTCTCTGAAATTTGAGGTGCCCCACTTCGCCCTTTGGGCAAGAAATATACTTTAATACAACAATGCTTAAATATACAAGGGGAATAGAAAAAATATGGACAACTTAAAAGAAGGCTTTTATACTGCTCATTTGAGAGATGAATCTTTGCTGTGCTATGTTTACACAGGAAAAGATGGAGAAACTTTCGCAGCATTTCCAAATAGAAGTCCATTTCCTGTTTTATCGCAACCAGCAGGTCATCCAGATTATATTCTCTTATCAAATCTAGCTCCTGTTTCCCCTGATCAGCATCTAAATGATGCTCTTAGCATGATTAAATTTATCTATCAAAACCAAGGCAGATTACAAAAACAATCTAAACTTGAAACTACTGCACAAAGTGTTTAATAGTAGGGTACCTCAAACTCTCTTCTTAACATTCAAATAAACAACAGCAATAATAGCTCCAATTGTATTAAAGACCATGTCTCCCATTGTATTATTATATCCTCCTACTCCTGTTTCAGGCAGCTTAATAACTAAAATAAACTCTATAATCTCATTGAAGCCACCAATTCCTATTCCAATTAAAACTAAAAAAATAGAAAAAGAAATCCATTTGACTTTTTTATAATCAATATAATTTCTTATCATATAATAAGATAATAAAGTTGCAAAGCCAAATCCAAATGCATGCACAAACATGTCATATCTTAAAAATGGAAAAATCCAATAAGAATACAAAACTCCATCTCCTACTTTAAAATATCCACCTGACATATGCAAAAATCCCCAAATAGAAAGCCCAGCTAAAACTCCTGTTGTAAAATTATATTTAAAATGAAGAAAAGAAATTATTATTAAGAAAAGAATAACAACCCCGATATACACTAAAAACTCATAGTTTTTTCTTCCGAGATATAAAAATGTATAGATTATGAGATAGATTAAAGTTATAACTAATAACATCAATTGAGTTTTGGTCACATTCTTAAAATTCATTTTAACCTCATCTGTTATGTCGAGAATTGAAAACCTTATGATTTATCATGTGGTCGTAGCAAATGTTACAGTTTTCAATTCTCGAGCATCCTAAAAACAAGGGCTAATCAAACCACACTCGCCAGCAGGCGATTTTTTAGCTGTGGCAAAAAACCTTTAGGGTGTGGTAGCCCATTGTTTTTTTGATAATAACTATAAATTTGATTGTTTAAAAATATTGTTGGAGGCATAAAAAAGAATAAAGTATAAATATAAAGAAACCTTATCTTCAATATGAAAAAACAAACATCTTTAAAAATAATAGTCTGGATATCAATTGCTGGAATTTTATTTTCAGGTTATTTATCTTATTTTGAGCTGTTTGTCAAAGTCTGCCCATTAGGAAGTGGTTGCCAGAATCTTTTTGGTCTTCCAGTATGTGTCTATGGCCTAATCATGTATCTACTAGTATTTGTGATTGCTATATTTGGATTAAGGTCAAAGAAATAAAATCTAGCAACAATTATATCTATTAATTATCATTCCAACAGCAATTATTATTAATACTAATGGTATCCAAGGAATATCTTTCCATGGTAATATATCTAATTCATTCAAAAGCCATATTACGCCAACAATTAATAATACTATAGCAAAAGTTGGAAATCTTAGTTTGTTTTTTCTAAATAATCCCATTTTCACCTCCTGTTTATGTTTTTATATGTATCTTAACTTATTATAGGTCTCTTGCTAGTAATGTTCTTCTTTGATTAAGCTTTGCTCTCTCAATGCCTTTTCTTAATATCTCTTCAACTTTTTTTTCTAGTTCAGTTTCTACTTCTTCAGCAACACTAGTGACATTACCCTCTTTATCCATCTCTTTTACAACTTCTCTTATCTTTGATTTTATTATCAATCCCATTTTATATATTTAATAATCATAAAGAGTTTATTAATTTAACCCAACCTTATCCTTTATATTTTTCACTCCATCAATTCCTATTTGCAGGAATTCATCTAAGGTTATTCCAAGGTTTTCAGCTTCTTTTATTATTTCCCTATCACAACTAGCTGCAAATGCTTTATCTTTAAATTTCTTTTTTAATCCTGATAGTTCCATATCTGATATCTTTCTGCCTCTCATGATTGCATAAGCATGAATTAATCCTGTGAGTGTTTCTGATGCAGCTAATGCAAATTCAATTTTCTTTTCTCTTTTTTTATCTTTTAAACCTACACACTCAAAACCACATCCATGTGAGACAATATTATTGATGAATTCCTCATCAAAACCAGCTTCTTTTAGAATTTCAGGAGCTTTTGTCAAATGCTCAACAGTATTTTGTTTTGTAATACCCCAATCAACATCATGCAATAATCCCAACATTCCCCAATATTCTTCATTTTCATTAAGTTTTTTAGCAAGTTCTTGCATTATTGATTCAGATTCTAAAAAATGATTCCAGTCATTTTTATCTTCTTCTTTGTTATATTTTTTCAATAATTCAATTGATTGCTCACGGGAAATTGGAAGTGTCATAAAAAAAGCAAAGAAAAAGAGTTTATATATATTATGAAGATTTTTTAAACCTTATATAAATACTATAGATATAATATTGTTAAGATGTCCAAAATGCTCTTCTCATACCCTATCTATTTTAATGAATAGAAAGAGAAGGCATTTTGGAGCATACTAAAAAACTTTCAGAAGTTTTTTGGTACGCTCAGAAATTTATTAAAAAATTTCTGACGTGCTCAAGAACCAAACACGCCATGGAATTTATTCCATGGTTCTTGATATAAAGCTTATTCCTGATATATAAGCATATAATGGGCCCGCAGTCTTTTCCAGGCATACAAACAACAAAAAGTTTAGTAGCTATAAGTCCGGATACAGTAAGAATAAAGATAATCAGAACCAATCTAATTAAAGATAAATTAAAAATATTATCCTATCTTATTTTATCTTTTTTTCATTTTGATTTTCTTTTTAATTTGTTTTTTAGAAATAACTTTTTTCTTTTTATTTTTTTTAGAAACAGGTTTATTGATTTTCTTTTTTTTAATAACTTTTTTCTTTGATTTAGTTTTTATGTTTTCTTCTTTGATTATCTTATCTAATGCCATTTCAATCTGTTTCTCTGCTTTTAGTTGTTTTTCTTCTAATATTTCTGGTTTCATTAATGGAAATATCACGCATTCCCTTATTGGTTTATTCATCATATATGAAAATAATCTTTCAGAGACTCCAAAACCGCATGTAGGAGGCATACCATATTTCAATGCTTCAACAAAACCTATGTCATGTTCTTGTGCTTCAATATCCCCTTTTTCTTTTAATTCTGTTTGTTTCATAAATCTTTCTTCTTGGTCTATTGGATCATTGAGCTCAGAATAACCATTTCCAAGTTCACTTCCTGCGATAATGACTTGGAACTGCTCTACTTTTCTTTTATCATCTGGATTTCTTTTAGCAAGAGGGGCGATATCTACTGGTTGACCAATTAAAAATCCAGGTCCCGATAAGTGTTTTCTTGTGTATTTCCAGAGTATATCAACTAACGCCCATTTATCAATCTTATTATCATATTCTATTTTTAATTCATCAAGCTTTTCTTTTATTTTATTTTCATCTGCATTATAAATATCAATTTCAGTATATTTTTTAATCATACTTTCATAATCGTAGATTTCCCATTTTTTTCCAAGATCGATTTCATGACCATTTGTAGAAAAATCCAATTTTCCAAGCACCTCTATTGCAACTTTTTTATACATTTCTTCAACTAATTTCATTCCATCCTTATAATTTGCATAACTCCAATAGAATTCCATTTGAGTGTAGTCCTGAAGATGTTCCATATCCATTCCTTCATTCCTGAACTGTCTTCCAATTTCAAAGGTTTTACCAAGGCCTGCTGTCATTAATTTTTTTTGCCAAAGTTCTCCCATAGATATTCTTAAATAAACATCTATATCAAGCGCATTATGATGGGTCTTGAATGGAGTAGCACTAGCTCCGCCTGCACTTGTTTCAAGGACTGGAGTCTCAACTTCAATAAAACCTCTTTCAAGCAAGAATTGCCTTATTGTGTTCCAGAACTTTGCTTTTTTTAAAAAAAGTTCTTTGGTATCTTCATTCATCATAATATCCAAATATCTTTTTCTTAATCTGTCTTCTTCATTAGAAAGTCCATGGAATTTTTCAGGCAAGGGCAATAATGATTTAGATAATATCTCTAATTCCTTAACAAGAATGGATATTTCCCCTGTCCTTGATTTCATGACTGTTCCTTTTGAACCTATAAAATCTCCAATATCAATATATTTTTTGAATATTTCCAAACTTTCTTTATCAGTAGCTTGGTTTTGAAAAATGAGTTGTATCCTTCCTTTTTGGTCTTGGATTGTCACAAATATCAATTTACCTAAGTCTCTTATTGTCATGACCCTGCCAGCAATCTTCACAATATCATGTGTTCTTTCATCATTTTTCAAACTATTGTATTTTTCTTTTATATCTTTAGAATAACTATCAAATTCATATTTGTTCGGATAGGGATTTATCCCTGCTTTTTTCATTTCTTCTAATTTTTTTAATCTTTCACTGATGATTTGGTCTTGTCTTCCCATATGAATAAAACAGGATTCTTATTTAAATAACTTACTAATACCTGACTTCAAAACTCTCAAAATAAGTTTTTTCTTTTATTTCTTTAATATCTAACTTTTCAACATCTGAATGAGGAGGCCCTTTTTTTAATTCACTTAAAAATAGGCCCATTCTTTTTTTATCTCCTTCACATATAACTTCAACACTTCCATCATGAAGATTTTTTACATAACCTTTAATACCAAATCTATCTGCATTTATCTTAGCAAATCTTCTATAAAAAACACCTTGCACTCTTCCTGATATGATTATTTTATAACTCTCCATAACAATCATATAGAAATAGAAGTATTAATAAAATTATTCATTCAAAGTTTAGTTATTTTAAATCCTTCAAAACCTTGATATTTTATTTCATTGACTTCAACATTTCTTATCTGGGCATGTTTTGTTCCTACTCTGCATATTTCAAGCATCTTATCAACTTTATCATTTAAGCCTTCTATAACAACCTCCATCCTGCCGTTGCTTGTCTCTCTGATATAACCTCTTACACGAAGTTTATTTCCCTCTTCTTCTAAATACTTTTTAAATAAAACTCCTTGCACAGTTCCTGATATATATACGCGCAATGTTTTCATGATATAACTGAGAAAAAGAAATATATAAGGTTTGTTCTTTATTGATTTATAACATAGAAATATTTATATAAAAGGATTACTATAAATTATTTATGAGTCTGGAAAAAGTATTAACAATTGGAAGAAATATTGTTCACGGATTAATTCTTACATCCGCATTAATTGCTTTTCCATATGCTATGCCTCTAACTTATTCTGCAGAACCTACTCAGGCAAGAGGGACAATAAAAGAAATAGAACCAAGGAGGTTTTTAGGAGAATCTTTGTGGGTTACTTCTCAAAAGGCACTTGGAAAAATAGGGTTTCAGGGAGGATATTATAAAACAACCCCTGATGAAAGGCTGGACCTGAAAGAGAGAGGATTTTTTGTTCCATATTATTATGATAGAGGAAAAATTTTAATGCCTGAAATAGGAACAATTGAAAAAGAAATTTCAGGTTATGTTGAAACTCATTTTTTAGAAGAATTAAAATCTCAAGGAAAAATAAGATTTATTCCAGGGGGATCAAAAATACAAACAAACGTTAAAATAAAAAAAGGAATAGTAGAATTTAACCATGACATTTCCCTGATAATCTCTGAAAATAATATGTACCGTACAAGATTTAATACAAAGATTAATCCAACTCCTATTCCCTCAAAACTTTATGAAATGATAGAAATAGCTAAATTTATAACAGATTCTCATAAAGAAGATCCTGATATGATGAATATAACAAAACTCGCTGAAATGGCAAAAGAAAGAAATTTAAGAGTAGAATCAATAGGATTTGATGATTTGCCGAATTGCACATATTACAAAATAGTTAAACGTAAAAAAGGAGAATCCTCTATCCAATTAGGGGGGCTTTCAGACAATACAGACCCTAAAGAAAAAGAAGTAGAGGATAGTTCAGGTTTGCCAAATGTTTTTCAATTCTTAAATAGATACCTAAAAGATTCAGCCCCAAAAGTACCCCAAGCTCCAGCACCTCGTATGCCTTCTGCCCCTAAGGCAGATCCTTCAGCTTAATAATCATTGCTTTTTTTTTACATAAAAACTTATAAATTCATTATTATTCCATTTTTTATGTTAAAAGTACTTAGGAAATTCTTGTTAAATTTAGCTCTGGGTTTTGCAGTTTCTTTAACAAACCATGTTTATTCAGGAGAGATTAATAATTGCTTAATAAAAGATTCTGAAAAAAGCCCTGTGAAGATTATTACAAATCAAGAAAAATCTTATGGCAGTTATGTTTTATTCAATAGTGGTGTTATAGCAAATTCAGAAGATTCTGATATTGATATAGAGTTTAATCAAGAAAACCCTTACATAGAGATAGAAGACTCTGACTTGGTAAGAATAAAACTTTTAAGAGGCTCTAGACTTAGTCTTGAAAAAAGAGTTTCTTCCAAGGCCCCATTATTGTGCATATCTGGTAGCTATAAAATTTTTCAAGGTTCAAGAGCTGTAAAAAATATTAATGGAATTATTACATTTGAAAATCCTACTGATGAAGAGCCGGAATATAAAAAAGATACTGATGAAACAAGAAAGAAACTCGGATTTGTGGGTTCATTCAGGCATACAAGTTCTCCTTTAGAGATTATTTTTTTAGGCTCTAATGATGTTTTTTTTGATGGAAGAAAAGCTTGCGATTACAAGGTAATCTTTGATAATTTCAATAGAATGGGAATAATTCCTATTGATGCTGAAGAAGGAATTGATGCTTATGAAAATATTCCTATAAAATTTTCTAACAAATCTGGCAATTCTTCAGTAAGCAAAGAAGAAGTTGAAAAACTCATTGGTTTAAGAATAAATATTGATGATTATTTAAAAAAAGGTGTTAGAAACCTAGTTTTAGGAAGATTAAAAGATTATTGGGAATTTACACCTGAAAACTGCAAACCGAAGTTAAAAGAGATTAATTTTCCGCATGAAGCCAAAATTAAAGGCATTCCTTACGGGGGTATTACCTATTTTTCAGGAAATATTTTTTTCAATCCTTATCAATTTAGCTACGGCATATATAGGCATGAATTATCGCATATTACATATTTTTCTCTTAAGAGAGAATTTCTTGCTAAGATTGGAAGGCAGAACATTGTTCAAAGAGTAGATGAACACTATGCAAGATATTTTGAGCTTTCTAAAAATCCTAGGGTATATACTGTTTCAAATGGAAGAAGAGGAAACAATCGTTATACTGATAATGGTACTAAAGATTTTTTATTGGGAAATAAACTTGTTATTTATGTTAGTGGAATAACTAGTGATTTTGATTCTGAATGGTCAAAAATTGCAGGAGATTATGGCAAGTCTGTCAGATATAAAAAAGAAGGAGTTGATGTCTATGAATATTTGTGTGATAGTCAGTTAGGTGAAGAAGAACGCGATAAATTATTTGTTAGATATAAAGAAAATAAATATAATTTTTTAGGGAGGCCTTGTTTTGGTTATGCAAATCCCTATGGGGGCATAAATATGCTGGAAGATATAGCAACTCTCACTCAAATGGCAGCAAGCAAACCAAATCATTTTAAAGATTCTGATGTAAACTATTATATCTCTGTTTACAATAAAAAATTAAAAATATTAAGAAGAGAAGATTTTATAACCGAAAAAGAATATGGGGATTATGTGAAAATTATTAAAGCTAGTTCTAAATAATTTACCTATCTTACTCAATCCCTCTTCTATCAATCTCATTTTGAACAATAGAAAAATACCTCAATTCTTAAAACTTGCCTCATTTTTATTTAGGGGCCTCTTACCCCAATCCTATTTCCCTCTTCTTCTAAATACTTTTTAAATAAAACTCCTTGCACAGTTCCTGAAATATAAATTCTTAAGGCTTTCATGTTATTAAATAAAATTATAACCTATATAAATATATTAGTTTTGATTTATAAAATCAGTTCGAACTGAGGACCGCTCGGTGTAAAATAACAGATTAAAAAGGTTACTTTTTCTAACGAGCTACTTGTTTGCATGATAATAAGATTATTCTCTAAATAACATTATATTTTTATTTTTTAAAATGTGCTAAGAAATTTTCAGGTTCTCCTTTTCTCAAGGGTGTTCCATCTGAGCGCAATCCTGTTTGTTCATAAAGTTGTCTTGCTTTTTCAACAAGAGGCTGAACTTCTTCTTCTGACTTTCCCATTGCTTTAATTATTTCTGCTTTAACAGCGTATGCTGAAGCATAGTTAGGATCAATAGTTCCCGCCACAGTTACTGATGCAAGTGCCTGTTCTAAATCTCCTTTTTTAAAATAAGTGAAAGCTAAGTTATTCCAGAATTTGGGGTTATTAGGCTCTAATTCTATTGCTATTTTAATATGTTTTTCAGCTCTAGCATAATCTCTATCAAAATTATTATTTATCATACCATATTCACTATGAGCATGAGAATATGTTGGATCTGCTTCTATTGCATTTTCAAGCAACATGCCTGCTCTTAATGGGTCGCCTCGCTCCCATAGAAAATATGCTTCTCGGGTTAGTGTTCGAGCTTGTCTTCTATTTGGAGATTCATTTAATCTTTCCCATATTTGCTTTAATATTCCCATACTTTTAGCAGAAATAAAATGTATTTAAATATTGTTGTGATTTTGTAAATCTGGTTTAATATAATATGGGCGATACCAGTCCTCAAAAATATTTCATATTTTTGGGAACTCCAAATCTAAAGATTTGAAGTAATCGAACTGGTGAATTCTCGGTGTAAACGAATGTATTCTAAAGGTAACCTTTTCTAACGAGCTACTTGTAAAAAATGTTCTTTTCTTATTAATATCCTTTTACTGCAGACCTTCCAAAGATAATTGGATAATGAAAAAGCAGATTTTCTTCTCTTATCTGTAAAATATGCCAAAATGACTTGAATATTGTGCCCTTCTCTTATATCCTTTATAATCGGAACAAAATCAGTGTCCGAAGTTATAAGGATGATAGAACCTACTTTCTTTTGTTCAGCAATTTTTAATAAATCCATAGTCATTAAAGTATCAACTCCTTTTTGCTGAAATGAATTATCTATTTTTTGACATCTTCCTTCACGAACAATAATTTTTGGTATTGATAACTTCAATTTTGAGATGAATTTATCATAATTTCTTTGCCTTTGCCTTTCGCTTTCTGTAGGAGTTGAACTTTTATATGGCGGAGCAGTATAATAATAAATCTCTTCACAAGACAAATTCAAATCATTACAAAGGTTAGTTGAAAATTTCTCTATTTTATATCTCAAAGGTTTACCCTTGCCAAAATCTTTTGATATATAAGAAAGATAAGCACCATCTATGAATACAATAGTTTTATCCATATTAAAAAGCATCAGGCAACCCTTTCGGATTACCTGGGATTATGTTAATTATATTAATAATCAATAGTATATAAGATTATCTGTGGCAAAAAATTAATGACCCCACTCCAGAATCGAACTGGTGAATACTCAGTGTAAACGAATGTATACTAAAGGTAACATTTAGAGATAGTTGTTTTATCCTTTTATCTACTCTAACAATTCCTTAAATAATTTTTTAGCAGATTCAACATCTTTTTGATTATAAGCCTGAATTCCAAATATTCCTTTGAAACTATCATCAAACTGAGGCTTTTCAAGAAATAAAAGCTGTTTATTCATTGAATTTTTCAAATTACTTAAGTTTCCTCTTAAAAGAAATTCTTTTAACTTACTTTTATCACAAGGCATTAATGCAACGACATCCCTTACATCTGATAATCTGCCGCTATGCATCTTCATAGAAATTAATAATTCTTTAACAGGAGTTAAAAATTCTAGATTATTTAATTTACTGCTATGAGAATTTTTATCAATATTTTCAAAGCTCCAGGTAGAATCAGTTGTTCTAGAAACTAACCCATTTATTAACAAATCTACATCAACAGGCAAATCATTCATTTTTTTCCTAAACCTCTTAAAATTTTCCCCATATAAAAGAGCTATCTCCTTTTCATAGCTCACAGAATATCCTTCTTTAAATAATAATTTTTCAAATTTTAAAAAATCTTCTTCTAAAATTACTACATCTAAATCTATTGAAAATCTTTTCTTATATGTTGAAACAGCATATCCTCCTACAACAATAAATCTAAGGTCATTCTCCTTGAAAAGTTCAATTAGTTTTAAGATTTCTTTTTCTCTTTCTAATAAACCCTCTCTTGAATTTTTCATATTATTTACCTATATTTGTATATATCTCTGAATATCTTTTATTTAAGTTTAAATTATATAATAAATCCAATTTTTCTAAAACATTATCTAAATATAATTCTTTACAATAATCAACTAACTCCTTTAATGGCATAACAGGCAAACCATTAATTTTTTCTTTTTTTAAATTATTTTTGGAGATTATATAGACTAATGGTCTCTTATTAATTAATTTATCTTCTGTATAAGCTATATTTTTTTCTTTTAATATTTTTTTCAAGGAATCAACATCTTTATTAGCTGCCTCTAAAAAATATATTTTATCATAAAAATCTCCAGTTATAAAACCTCCTTTTGTCCAGATAGTTATTGCACTTCCCCTTACAAATCTTATTTTTAATTTTATATTCTTAACCAATTCCCAGAATTCATTATCTTGGTCTATAACTGAGATAGCACTTTCTAACTCAATAAATTTTTTATATATCCAGTTTTTATTTGTTTTTATTATATTTTTGTTGCCTTTTCTTGTTATTTTAATAACTTCATACTTTTCTAATTCTAAAACCCAGTTATAAACCGCAGAATATGCAAAACCTATTCTACTTGCCAAGCTACGGATACTTTCTCCATCTTTAGCATTTCTTATTATTTTTATAGTTATTTCATTGACTATCATTATGTTTGAACTTCCTTGAAATTTAAATGTTTGAGAATTCTTTAGAATTCTCATTATCTTTTAAAAGATAATGAATATTTAAATGTTACTATTTCTTAGAATCTATTCTATTCTAAATCCAGTATCTTGAAAGAATATGTCCTAATGCAAAAATCCTTTAAAATGAGGTATACTTTGGTATACCATGACAGAATCACAAAGCAGATATTCAATTGTTGAAAGATTAACTTCAAGGAAGTTAGATATAATCAGTTCTAAAACAAAGTTAACAGAAGAGGTTGAAGAAGCAAGGTATAAAGTTGAAAAATTAAAGTCAGATCTTACAAATTGGGAAATGAATATCAAGCAAGATATTGAAAGAACAAAAAGAGAAAAAGAAATGAGAATAAAAGATGCTGAAAGAGAAGCAGAAGATATCTCAAGAAGAAAATCAGCAGTTGAAAAATCATTAAACGAACAAATTAGTGCAATAGATGAAGCACTAGGAAGAATTGAGAAAATTAGTGAATCAGCCTCAATACAATCACAAGATTAATTATTCATGCTGCTTTGAAAAAACAAAAATTGCCGTGTTGCTTAAAGCATGATACTGGTAAAAAATATGCAATGCCATGTGCTGCATCCCTGCAGTTTAAAAAATCCCGATAGATTTTTTAACTTGTTCAATTTTGACGAATTGAAGATTTCAAATACTGCTTGTAATTTATTATGATTACAACAAAAAGGGTTAACTTTTTATAAAAGCCGGCTAAATGCCGGTATATTTTATTATTAAAACTATGATAACTAAAAAAGATAGAAGACATTCTGGAAGAAAAACTATTTGTAGTCAAGATAATGGTTATCCTTATCAAGAAACAAAATGGGATAATTGGAGTGATTACAGGGATGGTTTTAGGGGTAGTAAAGACAAAACTTTGATAAGAAAAAGAGGAATTGGTTATGGAAGTAGTTTTGGAAAAAATTTAGATTCTAAGATTAAAAGGAATAATTTGAAATTAAAGAAATATTATAAGATAAGAATGGCAAGAAAGGAAAAATCCAAAATTAAATATGGCCCACGCAGAATCGGACTGTGGACAGCTCGGTGTAAACGAATAGACCAAGAAGGTAACCTTTTGTAACGAGCTGCTTGTTTTTGATTATATATGAACCATTTTGATTCATTCTCTTAATTGATATTCACCATTCTTCTCATAGACAACAGCCCCTCTAAAAATTCCTTGATCTTCATTAAACATTCTATGAATAACATTCATTACATCGCCTAATTCATTAGCTGCATCTTTGTTACTAGCTCCCTCATAATTAGCCACTAATACATATTTCATACTAGCAAGAGGTCTTCTTTCTTCTTCATATCCTTGTTTAATTCTTTCGCTTGACATTGTTCTATAGTCATCTGGATATTGAATTTGTTCAGCAAGTTTTTCGTCAAGTTGTAGTCCAGAAATCCCTTCATTCAATAACATCTGCAAACCTTTAGGGGTCTTTGCTTTGCTTCTTATCTGAGGCTTAGATGTTTCTATTTGTTGTTTTGAGGCATCACAATCAAAAAATGCATATGCTTTACCAACTTTTGCAGATTTCCTTGCATTATAGTCCTTTCTACTAGGATGAACAACATTACCTTGTCTATCAATAAAGGACATATCTCTTGGAAATTCTCTTTTGTTTGCCATATTCTATGTAAGCATAACAACTATTTAAACCTTTGTATATGTTACTACTATAGAATAACACTACTTATCCTTTTATAAATAAATGGGCGATAAGAGGATCGAACTCCTGAATCCTCGGTGTAAACGAGGTGGTTTGCCACTAGCCTAATCGCCCATTAGATTATTATTAATAATCTTAAAAATATAATAAGTTAGAGACTTTTAAAGTTTATCCTAATTATTTAACTCTATTTAGAATTTTATTCAATCCCCCTTCTGTCAAGCTCATTCTGGACAATAGTCAAGGTTTGCGAAGCAAAATAAGTAGTATTCCCTACACTCACTTTTTTAATATTGATTTTCTTTAGTCTTTTCATTTCATCTTTTGGTATTCCTTCATGGTCGCCTAAAATAAAAACTGGATTTTCAGGAATTTCAGCTGTCCTTATATCTTCACCTTTTTTATCTAACAAAAAAACAGTTGAGTTTTCACCTAGTTCATTAATTATGTTAATAAAACTCTTTTTTTCAATATAATAACCAGGCATGACTTCTCGTTTTTCACCTTGTCTGTATTTATATAAGAGTTTTTTTAATAAACCAGCTACATCTTTTTTAGATATATCTCTTTCTTCATTCTTATCATCAGGATATAATTTTTTTCCAGGATACATTTCAATGTGTTTGGGTGGATCAGGAGGTCCATTGAATATAAGATGCAGTTTTACATTATCTCTTAGTTTATTAGATATAAAAAATGCCATAATGACTATTTGGCATGCTATATCCATTCTTCCAGCTTTCATTAAATCATCTCCAAAATTACCCGTAGTCCTTGCTTTTTGTGAAAAATAAATAAAATGCCTCATAAAAAGTCTAAATAATATCAGATTATAAAATTATCGAATGTGTTAAGTCAAGCTGTTAACTTAACATTTCACTTGCCTCGATTCCTCATCTCTAATATACCCTTTCTATCTTCTCTTCCTGCCCTAAGATTTCGCTGAATTTCCCTTAATCTAGGTTATAAATAGGGGTATATAATTTTAGATGTATTTTTTATGTCGAGAATTGAAAACCTCATGATTTATCATGTGGCCGTAGCAAATGTTACAGTTTTCAATTCTCGACATAAAATAATATTGCAATATATCAATTCAAGACAAAATCTGGTTTTGCAATTATATCCAGATTTTTTTCCACTTTATATACTCCAATAAACTTTTCTTCACAAAAAACACTTATATAAGGAAATTTATTTTCTATTGTTTCAAGATTAGATAACATATCTCTGATAAAAAGGGGTTTTCCATTAAAAAGATCCCTTAAAGAGCTTTCTTTTACCTTGACTTCTGGAATAATATTTTTTATTATTTCAGCAGGAATCAAGATCTTATTTAAAAACTCAGGATTATTGGATAATTTGTAAATATCAAATGCTTCTTCAATCTCTTTTATTAGGTGGGAATCTTTTTCTTCAAATATTCCAGCTTTTATCCTTCTAAGTTCAATCATATGTGCACCACCTATTTTTTTCCCAAGATCATGGATTAGTTTTCTAATATATGTACCAGCTTCAACATTAGAATAGAACTCAACTATCTTGCCTTGTTTTTTCATTATTCTGAATTCATTGATATATCTTTCTCTTTCAACTCTTTTTACTCTTGATTTTTTAGGAGGTTTTTGAATTATTTTTCCTAGAAAGTTATTCATTTCTTTTTTTAGTCTTTCTTCATCAATATCAGAATGTAGTAGCATCTTACCAATGTAGATTTTATCTTTTTTCATGAAATAATTAGATAATCTAGTTGCTCTATTGATTGCAATTGGCAATACTCCTGTTACCATAGGGTCAAGTGTCCCAAAGTGTCCAGCTTTTTTTGCATCCAAGATCTTCCTTATTTTCTCACAAACCTCAAAACTTGTATAACCTGCAGGTTTATCGACATTGATTATGCAAAAATCCAATATCTCTTGAATAGATTTTTGTTTTTCCATGCTATAAATTATTACAAGGAATTATATATATTCTTTTATGCAATGAATAGATTACTATAATTTCAGCCATTTTTTTCTCTCAGCATCAGGAAACTTTTCTATTGCATACCTTAGCATAGTTCTTGGCATCTTTTTATAAAAAAATTTCAAAAACTCTTCAAGAGTTTTTTTATCTCTTTTTCCAGTTTCTCTTAGCATCCAGCCAACTGCTTTATGAATCAAGTCATGTTTATCAGAAATTAATATCTCACAGATTTTTAATAAATCATTAAAATCGTTTTGACGAATAAAAGCAAATGTTGAAATTACTGCAATTCGTCTCTCCCATAAATTATCGCTTTTAACAAGCTTATATAAAATATCATGAGGTTTAGCAAGAAGATAGTTTCCTAGAATATTAGGGGCTGTTAAATCAACCAGATCCCAATTATTAATTCTTTTTGTATTATCCAAATAAAAATCATATATAAATTTTTTTTCAATTTCGTTTTTTTCCTTGTTCGATTTTTTATATTTTTCTACTAATATCAGTAATCCAATTAATCTTTTTTCATGGATATTGGAATCCATTAGTTTTTGTATTGATTCTATATCAAGTTCTTTGAATTCATTTACAATCTTTCTTTGGACAGGAACAATAATTCCAAGGAAAATATCCCCTTCCCCATATTCTCCAGGGCCTGTTTTGAAAAACCTTTGCAAGATTATAGCTTTTTCAGGATTCTTTTCTTTTTCTAATCTTTTTTCCAATTCTTTTAAATCCTTATTTTCCATTAAATTGATTGTAAATATAATATTATAAATTATACCTCTCTCTTTAGATTTATCTTCTGAATATATCCTTGATTGCATTGAAACCTAATACCCGTTTTTTCTCAAGTTTTTTTATATCTTTCATTTTCCTTAATTCTTTCATATTTTCTGTTGCATAATTGAAGGTTGCTATAGGCATATTGATGTTTTTTAATACAAATCTTTTCAATACATCAGGATTTTCTTCTCCTATTTCTTTTAATATCCATCCTGTAGCATTTTGTATATATTCTTCTTTTTCATTAAGAAATTTTTTTGCTAGTTTCAATGAAAGCCCTATTTTTTTCTTTTTTATCATAGGTATAGTGGACATTATAGCTAATCTTTTGAACCAGAGATTGTTAGTGTTAGCTATTTTTATAATCTCTAGTTCAGCTTGTTTGCTCCTCAGTATTATCTCGCCAATGATATTAACAGCAACACTATCTATCTTGTCCCAGCTTTTTATCTCCTTTAATTTAGGTTTTAAGAATTTCCAAGTATTGAAGTCAAATTCTTCTTTGTATAATTCAAGAGCATATATAGCAAGAGACCTTTCTTCATTGTATCCGGACCTCCAGAACTTATTGAATACCTTATAAAAACTTTTTAAGTCATATTCTTCATGCAGTCTTTTAGCTAAGATTTTAAGTTCAGGTAATTTTACAGAATAGAAAGTATGTGAGGAACTTATGTATTTTTTTACATCATCTGCAAATTCTTCATCGCTAAGTTTTTTCAATTTTTTTTTAGATTTATAGACCATGTTTAAACACCTATAAAAAATTGATTATCTGCCTCTTTGTGATCTTTTTCCTGCTATATTCTGCATTTTTGTTGTCTCTTGTTTTACTAAATGTTTTTCTGTCATTGCTTCTTCTTTAGCAAGTTTAAGTTCAGCTTCTTTACTAGATTCTATTTTTTCTTTTGTCTCTTCTTTTTTTTCAGATTCTTCTTTTTTAACTTCACTATCTTTTTGTCCTGGTTTCTCTTCTTTTTTTGTCTTTAATTTTAGTTTTTCTTCTCTTAATCTAGAATATTTTATATGTTCAGGTAAATTTACAAGTTCCACCCTGACAATATCATTGTCGTATTTTTTTGCTTTTACTTTTACTTTAGATAGGGGTTTTCTCATGCCTTTATGTCTTATCTGGTTGTTCAAAATTATATCCACTTTGATTTTTCTTAAGTCCCTATCATATATTTTCATATGTTTTGCTATGAATTTTTTCAATGCTTTAACAGCCCTAGTTGCTCTTTTATGTTTTCCAACTTTTAGCCATTCCCTTCTCAATGGAACAATATATTCTCTTTCTAAAACAATCTTAGGTTCTGATTTTTTTTCTTTTGCCATGATAGTCAATTATTATCTTCTTATGTCGAGAATCGAAAACCTCATGATTTATCGTGAGGTCGTAGCAAATGTTACAGTTTTCGATTCTCGAGCATCCTAAAAACAAGGGCCAATCAAACCACACTCGCCAGCAGGCGATTTTTTGCCGTGGCAAAAA
>JAUYDD010000155.1 GCA_030704765.1 Nanobdellota archaeon
TGAAAAATCGCCTACTCCATCCTGAAGGATGGAGTTTGATCGGCGATTTTTCTGATTCGGAAATTTTTAGGATGCTCGGAAATTGAATGCAAGTAAACTACCTCATCTTAAAAGATGAGGTTTTCAATTTCCGACATAAAAATATAAATTTATATATTATACTTTCATATTTTAATTATGCAGAATAAAACAATATCTGAAATAAATGAAATCTATGATTTAGAATTAGAAAGGATAATAAAAACTATAAAAAAAGAAAAAGCAAAAAAAGTTTTATTGCAGTTTCCAGAGGGAATGAAGCCTTATAGCCAAGTGATATCAGATGAGATAGAAAAAAGAGTAAAATGCGCATGTTTTATATTTCTTGACAGTTGTTTTGGAGCATGTGATATTCCTGTAGAAGCAGAAAGACTAGGTATTGACCTGATTGTACAATTTGGGCATAGTTCTTGGAATTTTAAAAAAGGGAAAATCAAGATAGTTTAGAGGACTGAATAACTATAATTTTTTAATGTCAGAAATTAAACCACATCTTTTAAGATGTGGATGTTAGTTTGTTTTAATTTCTGAGCATCCTAAAAACAAGGGCCAATCAAACCACACTCGCCAGCAGGCGATTTTCTAGCTGTGGCAAAAAACCTTTAGGGTGTGGTGGCCCATTGTTTTTTTGATGTCAAAATTTTACTATCAATGGATAGGTAAAATTTAGAGGGAGATATATATATTTGTGATTGTTACAATTATCATGGAAGAATTAGAAGATTTATTAAAACAAGTTGAAAGTTTAAAAAAAGATTTTAGTGCAGAAGATAAATTCGTTCCGGATATAGTTCTTGATATGCAAAAAAGAGAATCAGTAAAACAACAATTACAACAAGTTTATGATTTATCTGGATGGTATAGTGCAAGATATGCGGCTGGAAGAGCTTTGGGAATTGGAGATGAAGAATTAGATTCTCAAATTAACAGTTGGTTAGAGGTTTTAGCTAAAGATATTTCTAATGAAGGAGCAGATTGGAAATATTATGGTGAAGATAGTCCAAACTTTGATATATTTTGTCCAAGAGGGAGAGAATTTGTCATATATGATAAAAAAGTATGGGACAAATTTTGTACTGCAAAAAATGATTTAAGATATCTTTATAAAATTGTTGATAATAGAATTGTAAGGCAAAAAATAAGTTTGTTATTAAAAATTACTGAAATTGATTTTTTAACAGATGAAATGCTAAAAGGTTTTAACCTTAGTAAAGATGAACTTCGAAGAATTTATAGAAGATGCGAATCTATGGAAGATGAATGTTCTGCTTATTATCTAGGAAGGGTTGCTTGTTTAGCCGGAAAACAATTAGGATATAATAGTTTAAGAATCTGGGCACATGAAAATCCTCTCAGGGCAACAGTCATTGCAGGAGCAATATCTGGTTTAGGTTATATGCTATATCAATATCTGTCAAGGTTTTAAACTAAAAAATCTAAATCTTAAGCTCACTCAAAGTAATATTATTTGCTTTTAAAAATTTATAAATTTGAATAATCTCTTTTCCCCTGATTTTTTGAGCTATTTCTTTTTCAGTTTGATTGCATGATTCTAGTTCAATATCTTTTTCTTGCCCAAATCCAGCTCCTCTTATCTGTTTCATCTGGCATGTTGTCTCACATAATATAGACAATCTTAAGGACTCCTCTATATTTGACCTCATGAAACTAGGAGAAGCCTCGCTCATATTCTTTAAACCTGGAATATTTTGCATAAAAAGATCATAACATTCAGAGTCGTTTGCACAAGGAATTTTTGTATCAAGTTTTTCATTTGAGATGCATATCTTCAGGGTCTTGTATACATGGAACTTGTAGAAGTATGTACCTGCAATTATAGTCAAGATTATTATAATCAAAAAAATTATCAATAATATCTTTAACCACTTTTTCATTATATATTCTATGAAATAGGATTTATAAACTTTTTATGTCGAGAATCGAAAACCTCATGATTTATCATGTGGCCGTAGCAAATGTTACAGTTTTCAATTCTCGAGCATCCTAAAAACAAGGGCCTGTGACAAACCCACACCTTTAGGTGTGGGTGGCCCATTGTTTTTTTGATAAATAGCTTTTTTTTAGACTCAAAAGAATCTCAGAGTCATTCCAATAACAGAAGGGCAAGCATTATTGCAACTCCAATAATAAATATTAATATCTGCAGCATTGATTTTTTCCAGTTAGTCTCTTTATGGAGTTCTGGAATTAGGTCTGATCCTGCAATATAAATAAATCCCCCTATAGCTATTGGTAATATTATGTTTTGCAAGTTTTTAATATAACTTATTAATGTCAAAGCTACAATAGCACCTATTACTGATGTCAATGCTGTAAGAAAATTTATCAAAAGAGCTTTTGATTTTGAAAAACCTCCATGAAGCATCACGCCAAAATCCCCTATTTCTTGAGGTATTTCATGAAGAGCAACTGCTATTGTTGTAGCAATTCCTGTATGCAAGTTTATTAAATAACTTGCACCTATGACAAGACCATCAATAAAATTATGCAAGGAATCCCCTACTATATTCATATATGCAAAAGTATGAACATGACTGCTGGTTATAGGCAAATGACAATGTTGCCAGCAAATAACTTTTTCTAAAAAAAAGAAAATCAAGATTCCAGAAATAATCATAAGACCAGAAAAAACACTGAATCCATTTTCTTTAATAAGTTCTGGAAAAAGATGTATAAAAGCATCACCAAACAAAGCACCTGCTGAGAAACTTATCAAATATACCAATATGCTTTTTAATCTTTCTTGCTTTATACTAAAGCTTAATACTCCTATCAATGAGATAATACTTACTGCTAATACACTTAAAATAGCATATATCCAAATCATATTCATATTAATGAAATAATAATATATTATTTAAAGGTTTATACTAAACCAGTCAGCATTAATATTCCTAGGATCACAAGAACAAGACCTGCAATAAGATGTATTATTCTTATATTCCTGTCTCTCCATTCCCCTACTTTTTCTGCACTTGACATTCCAAAGTATACTGCAAAAGTTATTGCAATCATTGGGAGAATAAAAATGATATTATATATCATAAGATAGATTATTGCTTTGTATAAAGAGAACTCTGATAATCCTCCTGAAAAAATTATATAAGGGCCCATTGTACAAGGAAGCAAAAATAGTGTTACAAAAATTCCTGCTGTAAAAGCACCTTTTGGGCTTGAAACACTTTTTAATATTATCTTTACTCTTGGCCTGAATATCAAGGGCATTTCTGTTGCAAGTCCGCCTGGTTTATAGTTTATGTAATCTTTTATATTTAACAAACCTAATAATATAGCTAATATTGCTAAAGCATATCTAATATATGGAGCAATAGAAGACATTATTTGAGCAAAACTTTTGAATAACTGCACTATAACCACGCCATATAAAAAATATCCTATAAATACTGCAAGAATAAAAGCAAAACCTCCAACCAAGACTTTATGGCGTTTTTCTTCATTTCCTAATAAGACAGAGACTAAAACCATGACTAATGCTGCTAAAGCGCATGGATTTATAGAGTTTACAAAAGCTAGACTGATTAATTTTATCCAAGTTATCATGTCGGGAAATGGAAATCATGCCTTTTAGGGCATGGTTAAGATACCCGGGTTCCATTTCCCGAGCATCCAAAAAACAAGCGCCTGTCACAAACCTATATATTTATGTGCGGGTGGCACATTGTTTTTTTGATTTTAACATCCTGTTATTTTTTTAAGGTCTCTTATAGATTGCAGGCCTTCATATAATTTATCATTAATTTTCCAAGTTGGAGTGGATTTTACTTCTTCGTCAATGCATATTTTTGAGTCATCTTCAGAAGCATCACATTCAATTATCTTAAAGTATTTAATATAATCTCCTAATAATTTTTTTTGCTGTATACAATGGCTGCAGGATGTTTGAGAATATATGATTGATTTTTCTGCTATACATTTAGCTGATTCATCATCTAAAATATCTGTATTTGTTATTTTTTTAATATAAAAAATACTAAGTATTATAATAACAACAATTCCAATAAGCACTAGATAGGTCTTTAGTTCTTTATTCATCTAATAACTAAAAAAAATTAGGTTTTAAAGGTTTTGATTTGTTTTATGTTGAGAATTGAAAACCTCATGATTTATCATGTGGCCGTAGCAAATGTTACAGTTTTCAATTCTCGAGCATCCTAAAAACAAGGGCCAATCAAACCACACTCGCCAGCAGGCGATTTTTTAGCTGTGGCAAAAAAC
>JAUYDD010000169.1 GCA_030704765.1 Nanobdellota archaeon
TGATTCTTCATCTTTTTCAGCATCTTTATCTCCTTTAAAGCAAGTGACTGCAAGTTTTTGTTTTGGTATATTAAGCTCTTTTGTTAGGAATTCGAAAGTGTATTCAATTGCTTGTTTTTTCCAATAGTCTCCTAAACTCCAATTTCCAAGCATTTCTAAAAATGTATGATGGATTGGATCTCCAACCTCATCAATATCTCCTGTTCTAATGCATTTTTGTATGTTAACTATTCTTTTTCCAAGTGGATGTTGTTGACCTAATAAGAAAGGGACTAAAGGTTGCATACCTGCTGTTGTAAATAAAACAGTTGGGTCATTTTCTGGAATCAAACTTGCATTAGGAATCTCTTTATGGTCTTTAGATTTGTAAAATTCTAGGAATTTTTTAATTAATTGTTTTCTATCTATTTGTTTTTCCATAGAAAGAATAGATAGAGGATGTTTAAAAAATTATTGGATTAAGCTGCAGCTCTTAAACTATTCAATTCTTCCATATATTGCTTTGCTGCAATAGCTTGTTCTTCTGGTGTTGAATTAGGCCCATTTGGAAACATTAGGCCTGATGCAACATTTGCAATAATATTTTCTCCTGGAAAATATCTAAATAACACAGATGCATCTCCTCCTTGTTTTCCACCAATTCCAGGGCATAAAATTAACATTTCTTTTCCTGCATAGTGGGATATTTTTTCTATTTCCTCTGGTTTTATATGATTTTTATCACTTGGCGCTCCTACAACAATTCCCTCAAGTCCGAATTTTTTTGCATCATGAGCTAGTTGCATATATCTTTTAACTTTATGTCCAATATAAATTTCGGCATCTAAACCATATTCATCTTCATCTATTTCTTCATCAGGAATTTGAACTAACATATTCTTTTCTCTTTGATAGTCAGGATTAGACATTAAACACATATGAATTCCTCCTAGATTTCTTTTTCTTAATTGTTCTGCTGCTTCTTTTATATTTCCTGCATAACAAGCTAAGGTTACTGCATCAAACCTTCTATGGCTTACATCTGCATTCAAGAATTGTTCATCATTTGAAGCTCCGATATCAGCTGCTTTGCAATCATAGATTATTACAAGACCCTCTGCTCTTGCATAATTTAATACTTCAGCTAAAGACTTTGCATCTTCAATCCCATCCCAGAATTTCTGATTTGGTTTTACTGCAGCGCAATAAGGAGCAACTGCTTTGATAAATTTTATTGACCATTCTTCTTTATTTATTCCTTGTGGAACATGCAATTTTCTTCTTTCTTCAAATTCAGGCGGATCTAGACCTGCACATAGAATAGAATTCTTTTTTTCAACAGCTTCTAACCATTTTTCAGTAAATGTTTGTGTCATAATGCAGTTCCAAATAATTCATTTAAATGTTGACCATATTTCATTTTTACTGCTGAGTCTAGTTCTCCTAGTTTATCCGTTTTTTCTAGAACTACCTTATATCTTGTTAAAAATTTTCTCGCTCTATCTAATTTTCCTGCAGTTGGATTAAAAGTATCTAGTAATTCTAAAGCTCCATTTTGCATTAAATAATTCTTACTCCATTCTTGAGGATTTTCATTATAGGGAACTGCAATTTCAGGTTGTCTAGAATGAGCTTGTAAAAAATCTTTATCAATTGCAACTTTTGATTCTACATTAATTCCTTGCTCTCTTAATCTTTCTTCTCCTCCTTGAAGTCTTGTTACAACTGCGACTAAATTTTTTATTGTAAAATTATTTGTTCTTAACATCGGGACCCATCCTGCTGGTTTTCCTTCTTCTAGTCTATAGCAACTGCTGGCTTCTGTTAATAAATCAACAAATTGTAATGCTCTAAATCTTCTGCCTTCTAATGTTTCTATAGAATAAGTTTCCCCTCCAGGAGCTACGATCTCAATTCTTCCATCTTTATATAATGAAACATGGGGGACCTGTAATCTATATGCTATAGGGCCTGAAAATAACCAATCTCTTCTTTGACCTCCTGAAATTCCATAATCTAAATCCGGAATCAATCTTTTTGCATCCTCTGTTAATATATCTATAACCTCCCAAAATGTTGGATGTTCTCTCATCATTTTAATAGCATGTTTTATCATAGTTCCAGAATCATCACCGAATTTTTCAAATTCTCCGTTATCCTGAACTAATTTCTCAGTGTTAATATAATAAATTCCTAGTTCTCCGGATGTGAGAATAACAGGTTTATCTAAATCTCTATAAGCAACTGTTTCAACGAGTAACTGCGATATTCTTGGATGACTTTGCATAAACATTCATCAATTTTCATCTTTTTAAATCTGATTTATCAGAAATCAGTGGTAAAAAAATCTCGTATAGATTTATATAATATTTTATTTTTGATAAATATATTAAAATATTTTTCTTCTAGAATTTAATTTTTTTAGTAATTATAGTTTTCAATCCCAATTATATTTAAATAATTTCAAGATGATTCCTTTTCATGTATATAGATGGTCATGTTCATTGCAGGGACGAAGAGGAAAAAGAGAAAGAAACAATAGCTCATGCATTATTAGTTGCAAGAGATTCAGGAGTTAGTGCTATTTTTGATATTGGGAATTTGGGAAAGAATCCTGTTATTTCAAGAAAGAGAGTTTTAGATAGATTTGATCTTGCTCTTGCTGCTGATTCTCCTGTAAAATATTTTGTTTATATAATATTAACTAAAGTTAAAGAGCAGGTTAGAGAGGCTGTTGAAACATGGAGAGAATTTTTTCCAACAAATTCTAATGAAAGAGTTGGAGTTGGTGGTTTAAAGATGTTTGCTGGACATTCAACTGGAAATTGTGGGATTATAACATTAGAGGAGCAGTTAGAAGTTGATAATTGGCTTGTTGAATTTGGATTTGATGGAGTAAAACCTGTACACTGCGAAGAAGAATCTTTGATTCACCCTGAACTTTGGAATGCAGAAAATCCAATAAGTCATTGTGATGTAAGGCCTGAAGAATCAGAAATTAAATCAGTAATTCAGCAGATAAATAATTACAACAGAACAAAAGCGAAATACCATCTTGAAGTTAAGCATGTTACAACTCCTGAAGTTGTTAAAATTATTAATGATAATAAGGGTAAAATGAGAATAAGCAGTGAAGTTTGCCCTAGAAATCTTTTATTAGATAATAGGGTTATGTTAGGTTCTAATAGAATTATGTATAAAGTTAACCCTCCATTGAGGTCTCTTGATACAAGAGCTGGTTTATTAAATTGTTTTTTAAGAAGAGAAATTGACACTTTATCAACAGATCATTCACCTCATACTTATGAAGATAAAACAGTAAAACATTTGTCTGGAATGCCAGGATTAGCATCATGGCCTGATTTTGTTGAAATGTTAATAGAAAGAGGTGCTAGTCAGGAATTAATTGATTATACTGCTTTTTATAGAATCAATCAAATTTATGGTTTAAATATTTCTAGATTAAATCTACTTGTTAAAAGAGGTGTGCATTTAGGAGAATATGTTATTGATCCTTTTATATCCTTAAAGACTGTTGTTTAAAATGAAGATACAAAAAATAAGAATTGGAGGGAAATCTATCTGGCCATTTACAAATGGCTCTGGAATTTTAACAACAGATGCTTATTGCGCTGCGAATTTAATGTCCAGATGCGAGCATTATGGAATGTGGACTAGTAAAGCTACAAGTTTAAGAGAAGTAGTAATGCCAACAAGAGAGTTAATGAGAAGCAATCCTTTGGGCCTTGAATTTGGTTGCAGAGAGACTATACTTGTGCAGGAAAGCGATGGGACTTTTCTTAATGCTGTGAAATTAATTAATGAAGGAGCTGAAAAAACTCGTGTTAAAATTCAGGGAGCAAATATTCCAAGAGATAGAGTTATTTGCATACAGGTTTTTGGAAATAGTATTCCTGAATTTGCAGAAGCTACAGAAGCTCTAGAAGATTTATGTGATATTATTCAGCTTAATGGATCATGTCCGCATGCTGAAAAAACAGGGATGGTGTTTGGCCAGGATCCTAAAATTGTTTATGATCTTGTGAAAAAAGTGAGAGAAGTTACAAAAAAAGATATTGATTTTAAACTTACTCCAAATACTCCTAATATAGAAGAAATTGCTCGTGCTGCTGTTGAGGGCGGAGCAACATGGTTATCAGGAATTAATACAACTGGCCCTTTTGAAAGTCCATATTTATATAATGGAAGAGGCGGGAGGTCTGGAAGAGCAATTAAAGAGATTGGATTGCAGAAAGTTAGAGAAATAAGACAAGCAGTTGGAAATCATATAAGAATAACTGGAATGGGTGGAATTGAAACTGCTAGAGATGTTGAAGAATATTTTTCTGCTGGAGCAGATGTTGTTGGTTTTGGAAGTGTTTTTGCAGGAATGAGTGATGATGATGTGGTAAATTTTCTTCCTGCGATTGCATATGATTTAGAAAATGGAACAGATAGTGCAAGTTCATACAGAAGAAAAGTTAATATGAGTTATAAAAGAGTCAGAATTGAAAAGATATTGAATTCTTGTTGTGATTTTAAAGTTTTTAGAACAAATGTTTCAATTGATGCTAAACCTGGACAGTTTGTTTATGCTTTTCTTCTGGGTGATATGATGCTTAATGGAAAACCTGGGGAAAAACCATTTTCTGTAATGGATAATGATCCTTTAACACTTGGAGTATTAGAAAGAGGATATTTTACAGAAAGGTTTAATTTATTAAGAGAGGGCGAGAGTTTTTTATATCGGGGTCCATATGGACAAGGTGTAGATGTTCCTAATGGCAGTAATGTTGTTTTAGCTGCAGGAGGATGCGGAATTGCAGGATTATTTTTACTTGCAAAAAAATTATCATCAAGAGCCAAACTTTCTAGTTTATTTGGTGCAAAAGATAAGGAACATCTTCCTTATCTGGGAGAATTTAGAAGATATGGAGATGTTAAAATTGCAACAGAAGATGGTAGCTTAGGAAAAAGAGGATTAGTTGTAGATTTATTTAATGAATCCTTTGTCAGAGAATTTTCTAGAGGAGCATATTTCTTTAATTGCGGCCCCCGCAAAATGGTTGAAGCTGTTTTACCTTTAGAATTGGAAGTTACAGGCCCTGAAAGAATTTATTCTTCTGTAGATTATATGACAAGATGCGGAGTTGGGATTTGCGGAAGCTGTGTTGATTCTAAAGGAAGAAGGACTTGTGTAGAAGGGCCTTTTATGAGAATTGAATAAAGAGTAATTATTTTTTAGGATTTAGTTTTTCTAATTTGTTTTTTATGTCTTCAAGCTCTTTTTGAAAATCATCCATCTCTTCTTTTTTTATCTTTTGTTTCACTTTTTCAATCTTTGGTTCTAAAATATTTGGGATTGTTTCTCTTGGAAAATTGTATCTAACAAGATTAATCTTAGATTTAAGCATAGTTATATTTGCCTTTATTTTATCATTCATAGAAATTTCTCTTTTTCTTATCAATTTATAATTCTTGATATGTTTCATCATATGAATTATATTTATCTGGGATGAAAGAATCTGTTTTTTACTTTCTACAACATCTTCATGAAATAATCTTATATGATGATCCATATTATTCTAGACTATTAAATATATTTTTATCAACAGAATCTAACCTAGATTTTAATATCTCTAATTCCCTTTCCCAAGCTTCAAGTTCTTTTTCTTCTTCTGCCCGTATTTCTTTTGTTTTTATAAGATATCTTTCAATTTCTGTAACTTTTTCTTTTATTTCATTTAAAGCTTGAGCTGTAGTTTCAAATTTATCAAGTCTTATATAAATAGGCTCTTTTTTTATTACAGATCTTTCTACTGGATTTGAGGGGTTTCTTAAAACAGGCATTTCAACTGATTTTTTGAATATTGGAAGATCTTTTTTATCCTCTTTTTTTATTAATTTAGGTTGAGGGTTAATTGTCCTTACAACAGGAAGAGGAAGAGGTTTCACAGGAACTTTTTCTTCTTGAAATTCATTTGATACTGGATCAAATCTTGACCTCTGCATACCCATTCCATAATTTTCTTTGATTTTCGTAGGCTCATTTATTGCTTGACGTATTTCTATTTCTTGAGCAGGTTCTTCAATACTATTTTCTGGAAGAGTTGGAAGGGTGTTTAGTTCTATATTGGGAGAAAAAGTGTCATCTTGAACAGTTGAGTAATTGTTTTCATCAGGAACTTCTATATTTGAATCTGAAGATCCATAATCTTGGATATCTGGTAAAGCAGATACTTGCTTTTCAGGATCATTTTTTGTAAACCAACCCATATTATCTCTTTTTATTAAATTTTATGATTAATATAGTCTTTATTCACTTAAAAACCTTTTTCTTTTATTATGTCAGAAATTAAACCACATCTTTTAAGATGTGGATGTCAGTTTGTTTTAATTTCTGAGCATCCTAAAAACAAGGGCCTATCAAACCACACTCGCCAGCAGGCGATTTTTTAGCTGTGGCAAAAAACCTTTAGGGTGTGGTGGCCCATTGTTTTTTTGATGTCAGGAATGCTCGCTTGTATAAAACCATATCCTTTAGGATGCGCTCGCATTCCTGAGCACAAGAAAATCCTATGGATTTTCTGTGCAGAAAATTCTTCTGAAAGAATTTTCTTGTTTTTCTGTGCCCTCAAAATCTTTTGAGAGATTTTACTGGTTTCCTAATAAGTCAAGGTGCAGTATGGAAAAATTTAAGCGTCCCTGGCGATATCATAAAATTAGGCTATATAGGAATATTTTGGAAATAATTTATTTAATTTAAATTATTTAGTAGTGACAAATCTATAGAAAGGTATTAAAATATAATTCTCGATTAATCTTTACTAAAAATAAAAAAATATCCTAAATCATCTTAAAAATGCAAGTTAAATTCTTAAAATCTATAGTAGAGAACTTAGTTAACAAACAAGCTTCACCTATAATAGACCTTTTGACAGGAAAGAAAAATGTAAACGAGTTCTTGATAGCAAAAAAACTAAAACTTACAATAAACCAGACGAGAAATATATTATACAAACTTTCTGATTATGGGTTAGTTTCATTCATCAGAAAAAAGGACAAAAGAAAAGGATGGTATATCTATTTCTGGACTTTGAACATCTATCAATCTTTGAATCTTCTGGAGCAAAACTTAAGAAAAGAGCTTGAACAATTAGAATCTCAGTTAAAGAGCAGAAAAGAAAAAAGATATTATGTCTGCAAGACATGTTCGATAGAGCTTACAGAAGAAGGGGCTCTTCTCAATGATTTTATCTGTCCTGAGTGTGAAAAAGTCTACGAACTTTCTGAAAACCAAGGAGTAGTAAGTGATTTAGAGAAACATCTAAATAAGATAAAAAAGGACATTGGTTTGGTCTCTTCTGAAAGGAAAATAGAGGAATCTAAACTAGAAAAGAAAAAAGAAGTAAAAATAAAGAAAGAAGAAAAGAAAAAGAAAGAAGAAAGAATGAAAAAAAGAGAAATAAAAAGGAAAATAAAAGAAAAAGAGAAAAAGAAATCCAAACATAGTTCAAAGAAAAAGAAAAAACCAGAAAAAAAGAAAAAGAGGAAGTAGTTCTTATTTAATATGACAAGGAATATTGGTGAAGATGATGTTAAGATTATGGAATATGCAAGTTTAGGCAGGTCTAGTTATAAAAGCGTATTCAAAAATCTTTCTATAACCAACTGGATTATTGTATTGAATTTTATTATATTTTTTTTAGTCTTTATATTAGCACAAATTTTTGGATCAGATAAAGTAGTATCCTATGTTGCAATAGATGCCAATAGTTTTTTTTCTGGAAAATTTTATATCCTTCTTATTAGCATGTTTGTGCATTTTGAAATCTGGCATCTGTTAGGCAATATGATCTCTTTATTTTTTATCGGTAATTTTGTTGAAAGACTTATTGGAAGAAAAAGATTTATCTATGTCTATATAATATCTGGATTATTTGCAGGATTATTCTTTGTGACACTTTCATATTACTTAGGAAATATTTGTATTTTGGATGTAAATGGCTGTATTGGAGAAAGGCTTTTTTTTAAACCTGATACTCCTGCTGTAGGTGCTTCAGGAGCGATATTTGCTTTACTCGGAATACTCGCTATACTTACGCCTTATACGCGCGTTTATCTGATAATAGGGCCCATAATAGCAATGGTATTGCAAGCAATTTTTCATTCAATATATCCTGAATCTCCATTTATATCTATAATTGATCTTATTGTTTTTGTATACACTATGGTCGCTATATTTTCTATATTTTCTTTTAATTCAAGGGCTGTTAAGATAGCGCTTCCATTATCTACCCCTTTTTATCTTTTACCTGTCATTGCAATAGTTCCATTAATGGTGATAAGCTTGTTTATTGAATTGCCTTTTGGCAATACTGCCCATCTCGGAGGTTTGATAGCAGGA
The DNA here is from genome assembly GCA_030704765.1 of Nanobdellota archaeon. Lineage (GTDB taxonomy): Archaea > Nanobdellota > Nanobdellia > Pacearchaeales > GW2011-AR1 > ARS1285. Next base: position 8,387 of record JAUYDD010000169.1, read on the forward strand.
TATATTTATGCAAGTTATCTTAGAAAAAAATACAGGAAAAAGACAGATATGATAAGAAAAATCTTTTCTAGATAAGGATTTATATTGAACGTTTTATAATTATCTTCAATAAAATCAGCGAGAGTAAATGAGTGTTTAGAATAGTTGTGGGTGCAAGAACTCTCATAAATTTTTATGAAAAACAAATCTTCAAAATCTTAACAAGCCCTCACCTTACTGATAATTCTAAATATTTCTCTTTTAAGGCTCGAAGGGCATAAGCAAATTATTTTCTCTCAAAATCAGGAGAAGAAGTGTAATTATATAATATTTTTAATTATGTTGAGAATTGAAAACCTCATGATTTATCATGTGGTCGTAGCAAATGTTACAGTTTTCAATTCTCGAGCATCCTAAAAACAAGGGCCAATCAAACCACACTCGCCAGCAGGCGATTTTTTAGCTGTGGCAAAAAAC
>JAUYDD010000174.1 GCA_030704765.1 Nanobdellota archaeon
AATTTAACAGATGCATTATCAAGCATAGCAGGAAAATACATTGAAGTTAAAGATGATGTGAAAGTCTGGAACTTGAAACTGCCTCCTGCTGTAAGGCTAAAGACAATGAAGCCTTACAAAGGATATTGGATTAATATGAATCAGTCGGCTGTATTAAATTATCCTGATAATATCTGCAATTGATAATTTCTAGCTTAAATTTTCATGCATCCTAAAAACAAGGGCCAATCAAACCACACTCGCCAGCAGGCGATTTTTTAGCTGTGGCAAAAAACCTTTAGGGTGTGGAGGCCCGTTGTTTTTTTGATATTACTATTTTGGCATAATCAAAAGATCCCTTGTACAATTTATGTACAGGTTTTATTTTATTAATTATTCATATTTTCTTATAATTATAAATACTTCTATAAAATAAAATAGGAATTAAAGAATAGAGATTTATGAAGATAATTTCTCATTTATCTTCTTAAGATTGAATAATATTATTTTCTGCAGAGTTTTGTAAAGCTTATCATCTTCTCTTTTCCTTGAACCTTTAGTATAATTGAGGTATTCATCTAGTAATCCAAAAGGAATATCTATTAAAGGTATATCTTTAGACTGTAATAAATGAAAAGTTATAAGCCTTGTTGTCCTGCTGTTTCCGTCAATAAAAGGATGAATATGCTGGAATTCATTGTGAAAATAAACTGCAAATTGTAGCAACTCCTCCAGTGATACATGTTTTCTTTTTATAAACTCGTTATATCTATCAAATAAATTTTCTAATTCATCCCTAATCTTATTTGGTGCAGTAATCTTAAAATGAGGATTTCTTTTAATAAACACATTAATGCTCCTAATACTTCCTGCAAGATAAGTCCTATGTTTCATTGCTATTTTATGATATTCTAAAACTAATTGCAAGGAAAGAGGTTTCCTTTCATTAGCATCTTTAAGCATTTGTAACATTACTTCTTGATAATTTTTAACTTCATCGACATCAACAGTTCTTAGATTCGCTGGTATAACTTTATCTCTTAAAATCTTTATAGTATCTGGAAGAGTTATGGGGTTACCTTCAAGAGATAAGCTATGGTAAATAAATGAGATTTCAAATTCACTTATTATTCTTTGATATTTTGCTTCATTTTTCTTTTTTAATCTTCTAAAGATATTCACCTCTTTAGTTATCTCTGAAATATAATTTTTGGAACTTTCAGTTATAACTCTATGCTTATACCCAAAATATACAAGTAAATTATTAAGAAGTATATTATAGAATATTTTTGCTCTTAGTGGTTTTTCTGAAATTATTAAAATCATCCCATATTTATCTAAAATTTCAACATATTTTTTTAAGGTTCTCGGATTAAGGTCTGTATCTTTGGAGTTAGTTTCTTCTTTTTGAAATGCAACACTTATAAATTCTGCGAAGTTTTTATCTATTAGCAGATTATAATTTATTCCATTTTTTAGGCAATAGTAAATAATGCTGTAAAGTAATTCTGATTTTTCTGAAATCTCAACCTGGAAACCATCTTTCTTCTTTAATAGAATTTTCTCTTTTACTAATTCTCTCAAATATCTATGAATTACATGATACTCTCGTTCATCTTTATTAAGTCTTTTAACTACCTCTATGGGTTTGATTAAAGATTTATTCCTGTATACTATTTCAAATACATCATATTTAGTTACCATAGAATATAAATATCTCTTATATATATAAATCTTGCTATTTTGCACTAAAAGTTACAGATTATGTAAAATAAGATACAAAATGATTCTATTTAGTATTATTTATCGGTTTTTAACCGATAAATATCGCTATTTGATAGGTTTTATGGTTTTATTAATTGGAAGAATACACCGCTGCCCGACTTGTGTAAAAGTATTACAGTTAGAAAAAAATATTCTATTTTAAGGATTTTTCCAACTCTGATATTGCCTCATTTAAAACTCCTCTTGCTTCATTTCTTCTTGAATGTTCTGTAAATCTAGGAGGACTAAAATCACCCCAAACCACATTTAATCTCAAGACTCTTTTTATTTTGCCATTGGCATTTGGATAAACAAGATTATATAATAATTTATTATCACAACTCTGCCAATGTTCCTCTACCTCATTTTTCACACGTTCATTAAAATTTAATTTATTTAAGTAATCAAGTGCTATTGGATTTCCAGACAATCCCAATTGCCTGATTGCATCAAGTTGCTCATCTAAACTATAATAATGATTGATTTTTATTCCAAGAGTATACCAGTACCTTTTTCTTTCTTTTACATCAGTAGAAAGAAGATTAATAAGGACACTGACTTCTGAATCAGTCATTCTCTTCCCCTGGCCAGATAATTGTTCATTCATTCAAATAACAGAATTTACAAAGATTTAATTCTTTCTATAAATTTTAGCTATTGGTCGATAGTAAAAATAAAAAAACACCGCTGCGCGACACCTCACCATTTTGGCATCCTGCTCGGCGGGTTTTTGTTGTTTTATTATGTTGAGAATTGAAAACCTCATGATTTATCATGTGGTCGTAGCAAATGTTACAGTTTTCAATTCTCGAGCATCCTAAAAACAAGGGCCAATCAAACCACACTCGCCAGCAGGCGATTTTTTAGCTGTGGCAAAAAAC
>JAUYDD010000034.1 GCA_030704765.1 Nanobdellota archaeon
GTAAACGATAATATCTTAAAGCTAACCTTTTGTAACGAGCTGTTTTTATTAATCTTCATTAATCTTTATTCTGCCTATCTCTTCTTTAAGTTTTGGCAAATCTTTCTCTATTATGTTCCATACTCTGTCCATACTTACCCCAAAATAAGCATGGCTTAATATATCCCTGAATCCAGCAATTTTTCTCCAGGGAATATCTGGATATTTTCTCCTAAAAGAATCCGGGATACTCTTAACTGCCTCTCCGATTATTTCTAGGCTTCTTATTATAGCATTTTGTTTCAGCTTATCACTTGTAAATTTTTCTTTAGTTAATCCTTCAGAAAAGGATTCTATATCCTTTATACTTTCTAAAATATCTTGAATGAATAGGTTAATATTTCTTTTCATATTATTCTTATTTCTTCATTTAAAATACGATTTTTAATTAAAGGTTTAATCACAGAATATTCTACTAAATCTACTTTTTTCCTAAGAACATCCTCTAATTTTAATTTTAATCCTATAAAACCAAGTAAACTCATATTTTTATCTTCAATATTAACTGCTATATCCACATCGCTATTTTCTTTTTGCTCTCCTCTTGAATAACTGCCAAAAATTCCAGCCCTACTTACTTTATTTTCTTTTAATATTTTTTGTATTTTTGATTTAATCTTTTCAATTTCTTTATTGGGCTTTATTTTTTTAGATAATAACTTTTCATCTGCTTTCTTTTCTTTATTTAGAAGTTCTAAATTTGATAAGCCAAAACCAAGATATAATCTTTTTTTTGAGATTTTATTACCATTTCTTATAGAAATCACTCTGTAATAATATTTTTTACCATTAATGTTTCTAGTTTCAGTATATGCCATAATAATCTTATGTCTACATTATTTATAAATCTTTCTATGTAGACACAAAGAAATATAGAATATGAACCCACGCAGAATCGAACTTCCTACTACTCTGGTCGGTGTAAAAGAATATATCTTAAAGGATATACTCTCTTTTTTGGAAAAATTAAATAATTGTTATAATACTAGTTTTTGTTTCTAATTAAATAATTGTATGAGCAGAATTATGTTCAAAATATTTTAGTAATAGAAGAATCCCTTTAAGCCCATTTGTTCACCACTATCAAACTTATTAACTGCTTCTTCATACAATTTTTGATCTTTTTCAGTTACAGTTTCTTTTAATCGTATAGGCCATCTTTTAGGAACTCCACAAAAAGAATCATGTGCATCAACTGATCCATTATTGCCTTCATCAGTTAAACAAAAACCAGCAAATGTACCAGAAGTAACTTTTGTACGAGAACCATCATACCTTCTTGCAACAACTACTTCTATTCCATTATCTAATTTTACTCTTCAAGAATCTGCTAAAATATCACTTAACCATAAAGGACCAGTCAAACCTACAACCACTAATCCACAAACTATTCCGGTTAATTTATTTCCCATAATCTATTATTAATTTTAGACTATTTAAATCTTTGTTTTATTTACTACTAATAAATTACTAATTATTTCATAGAAACCTTTAAATATATAGTTACCTATTAGGTAACTATAAATAAACACTGAAATAAAGACAAAATGACAACAGAAATACCTCAATATGGTTTGAAAGCATATGCCTTGTTTTTTGCAAAGCATAAAGATAAAGAAGAATTTAAACAATCAGAATTAGATTGGATAGTTGGGCAAAGCATGAAAAAGAAGATATTTTCTTTATTATTAAGAGCAGGTTGGGTTAAAAAGCAATCAGATAATACTTATATTTGCATAAGTCCAGAAATTGTAATTAATAGTTTATTGGAATTTAAAGTTCCTCAAATAATAAAAGAAGCAGAAAAAGATTATGCTTTCACTAATTTATCTGCCATAGAAATTTGGAGTGATTATTCTTATGTTCAAAGAGGAATAGAAAAATCTCCTTATTTTATCAAAGTATTAAAGAAAGATTTAAAATATTGGAAAAGGTTCTTTAACAAACATAATATTCCAAATTATGTTAGTAAAGGAACTACAATAGGTGAATATATCATTTTAATTCCTGTTAAGAAATTAAGTTTTGTAGAAAAAGAAGGTTATAAAATTGAAAGTTTAAAAGAAACAATCAAATTAGCAAAATTAAATGAAATGTATTTATATGCTTACAATTACATAAAGAACAAATATCAAAATGTTACAACTTAGAGAAAAAGAAATATTTGGAACCTTAAAGAGGATGGAAAAATTTAAGTTTGTAATTATTGGAGGATATGCTGTAAATGCTTACACGCTTCCAAGATTTTCAGTTGATTGTGATATTGTAATTAAAGATAAAGAGGAATTAAAAGAGATTGAAGAAACTCTAGTAAATTTTGGTTATTTAAAGGAAGATAATAATAAAGATAAGACTTCTTATTATGGAGATTTTTTAAGATTAGAGAAAGATATGGGGGATAATATCAAAGTAAGCATTGATATTTTAATCAAAGAAGTTTTAGATAGGCAAACAAATGCTACTTTTTCTACTGATTGGGTATTTGATAATTCAGAAATAAGAACCTTAAGAGGAAAAACAATTACAGAAGAATTAAAATTAAGAATAATAAATTTAGATGCTTTATTTGTATTAAAATTTGTAAGTTGCCGTTTAACAGATATAAGAGATATTTTTATGTTAGCTCCAAATATAAAAAATAAGGGATGGGTAAAAGAAGAGATTTCAAAAAAATATGATTTCAATAAATTATTTTTAAAAGTTGAGGAAAAAATAACATCAAAGCAATTTAAGGATAGTTTGCAAGGAGTTTATGGGATTATAGACGAGAGAGTTTTTGAGAAACATAAAAAAGCAATCTTAGATTTAAAGAAAACTTAGAAAGTATATCCTTTTAGATATACTTTGTGTAAACGAGGTGGTTTGCCACTAGCCTAATCGCCCTTGTATCTATCTTTGGACATTCATTCTAATGGTAAACTAATCCTCATTTAGAAAGTATATCCTTTTTGATATACTTTGTGTAAACAAGTAGATCATTATAGTTCCAAAAAGTGGATAATCACTTTTTGATTACTCAATTTTTACTGATTTTGTCCATTTTATTATTAATATAAATATATATCTCTTTTAATACTTTTTTATCCATCTCCGATATATTAGAACTAATAGCAGTTTCAATTTTAAGAGTTATTGGTTTTCCTTCTTTTACATCCATCTTTATAACATCTTTAATATCACATAAAAAAACATTCAATTCAACCATCATATTCTTTTCTTTAGATTCATATTGGTAGGTTTTAAAGAATTTCAAACTGTTTATTTCTTGTATATCAAGAGTTAATTCTTCCATTACCTCTCTTTTTAATGCTTCTTCAACACTTTCTCCTTCTTCCAAACCTCCACCAAAGAAACCATAATCTCTATCTGTTGGCTTATCAATAAATCCTTTCCTTCTTTGTAGTATAATTTCAAATTTATTATTACAAGGGACAATTAAAGCAACTCTTCTCAAATTCAAACACTTCTCTAAATCTTCTTTGTTTAAGATTAAATATCTAAATTTCCCTTGCCTTAGTTCATTTGAGAATCCAAATTTAGGAGAGCAAACAATAACTTCATACTTTGCATCTTTGATTATTTCCATAGCTGGAATAAAATCAGCATCTCCAGATACCAGTATACAAACCTTGCATTCTTTCTCTACTAAAGTTTTTCTAATCATATCAGATGCAATCATAACGTCAATTCCTTTTTCTATCTTAATTTTTAATTCTTTTATTTTTTTGAGTTTTCTATCTTTAACAATTATACCCTTTTTTCTCAATCTTTCTAAAAACTCCATATGTTTGTAATAAATTACCTTATCATCAGTTATATCTGGAACAGCATTATAATATCTTATTTGCTTTAACGTTAGTCCAAAATAATTACAAATAAAATCAGATAAACATCTGAAGTCTATTTTAGAAGGTTTATCAATTATTGATTTAGAATTATGATAAAAATTACTCCCATCAATAAATACTATTGCACTTCTTTTTTCCATAAAAATAAGTAAGCCCGGCATTACCACAAAGGCCATACCGGGGATTTGATAATTATATTAATGATTAATAGTATATAAGATTATCTGTTATCAAAAATAAAATGGACCTAGAGAGGATCGAACCGCCGAATACTCGGTGTAAACGAATATATCCTAAAGGATATACTTTGTAACAATCTATTTTTTAGCTATTTTCCACAGAATTTCAAAGAAATTCATATTGCTCTTTACTGCTTCCTCTCTTTTAATTTAACCATCTGTAAGAAAACTCGTGCTTCTTTTTTTGAATAATTATACTCAAGAATAACGTTACAATACCTATCTAAATAGGGGTGCAATAATTTCGGTAAACTACATTAGTAATTACAAAGCATAAAATTTATAAGGCCGATTTCCATGAAGAAATTATAGAAAGACAATCTCATTCAAAAACAATAAAGAAATCAAGAGGACTTTTAGGTTTAATTGGTGGAGCACTTGTTGGTATTGCTGCTTTGATGCCTGTGCAAAAGGCGGAGGGGGGAATGATAACTCTTAATAGTGATTTTAATGGATTAGACTCTTACCATGCCCCTGATGTTAATCTTTATGAGGTTCCTGGTGTATCCGCAACAGATGGTTATGATCCTGGATTAGATAATCTTTATCAACAACCTGATAGCACCCCTGCAGTAGATTTTTTTTCTATAATTGCTGGATATGATTTAAGTGATGATGTAAGAGACTTTGGTTATACTGCTTTTCATACTAAAATGCAAGGAAGAGGCTTAACTTCATCTTTAAGCGGTAATCTTACTTTTAGTGTAGACAGTCCAGTGGACTTTCCTATCTTACCTGGTTTTATTCTTGTAGATATTTATAAAAACGGGTCATTAGTTGAAAGGAATATAAATGTTTTAACTGCTACACCAAGAGAATTAAGTCTCAGCAATAATTCAGATTATTATAATATTGATGTAAGAATTATTCCAGAACCTTCAGCAACTTCATTACTTATGGCAGGAATTGCTGGTGCGGGTGTTGGATATTTAGCTTCTAGAAGAAAAAAACAAGTTGGATTATTCCCTAAAAACAGATAATAAACGATAAGAATTTTATGTTTTAGACAATGGATTTATTGGAGTTTTATCTAAGAAGCTTACAAAAGATAAAGGATGGCTATTAGAAAATTTAGTATTTAATTCGCTGAATAAAAATAATAAGAAAGTATATCCTTTTTGATATACTTTGTGTAAACGATATGACCAAATTAGTAACTTTTTTAGTAATAATATTTCAAAAATATATATTTTTTATGTTTGTATATATGGACCTCTTGCAGTATTAAAAACCTTTATAGAGTTGTGAAATAAATATTTACATTAAATTTTTTACACCTTCAATATATTCCTCAATTGATTCATCAGATCTTATTCCTTCATTTGCTATTTCATCCATCATCTCACTAACTGTAAGGCCTGATATTCTTGCTGCTTTATCTATAGAAATTTTTCCTTTTCTATATAAATCTATAACTTTTTCAAGATTTAGTTCTTTATATCCTATTGAAATAAGTACTTTTATTGCTCCAGTTCTATCAGTTCCCCTATCCTTAGCTACCTTATCTACAATGTCCATTATCTCAGGTTCAATTCTTGCTCCAAGGAATATTTTTTCATCTTTCATTTTATATCCTCCATTGCTTTATTTATTATATCATCATTAAACCATCTAATTTTTTTTAGGTTTAATATGGAATTTAATGCTTTATTCTTATCAATTTTATTTGATTTATATAATGAAACTATAACTTCAACACTTCCTGATAATGATAATCCATATATTTTAGCAGCTTTTCTTCCTTGTTTGTTATCAGTTATTATTATTGATTGTTTGTTCTTAATTGCATAACTAATAGTTTCTGCCTCGCCTTTGCCAAGTCCAAAATCTTCACTTAATTTGACAAATATATTTTTGTTAAAATCATCTGATATCTTTATTTTATTTTCACTTGCCAATCGCTCTAGCAATAATGCATCAAATAATTTTTTCTCTTTACCAGCAATTACTTCTTCATAAACTCCACGAGTTACCAGTGTATCCTTATTACTTAAGAATGTTTCTAAGATTGTAATTTTTCCAAGTAATATCACACTACATGCATCAATTATGATTTTCATATTTAACAATATTAAATATTGTTAAATTAATAAATCTTTCTATTTACTACCTTGATTTTACCAGTAAGTAAAGTCAGAGTAGGTCGTTATTTGTAGGTTATTTGCAGTTCTTGATTATAGTTAATTTTATAGAATAAAAAGGGCTTGTTGCCTCAATTGTTTTATATGGGCGATACCAGTCCTTAAAAATATTTTATATTTTTAGGCAAAAACCATAAAAGTTTTTGAAGTAATCGAACTGGTGAATACTCGGTGTAAACGAGCGTATACTATTTTTTACCCAGAAATTAAGAACATTTTGTTATGTGAAACTTGTTAGAATACTTATTTTGAATGTTTTCTTCGGACATTATTAAGTTAATTGGGCTTTCAAGAATTTTTTTATTCCAGCAGAGATAAAAGGTGCAGTATAGTGAATTTCTGTAGATTATGACTTCAATTCAAGCAAAAAGAAAAGATATCTTTTAGTAAATATCTTGGGATTATTTTGGAATAAGCCCAAAAGTTTGTTCTAACCAAGGATGTTGCTCTAATTTTAATGTACTCTCTCTGAATGTTTGTATATCTTCTTCAGTGACTGGGAAGTTCCATCTATGAAGACCATGGTTGCCTGCAAGAACTATATTTCTTCTGTCTGGTAATCCGTCGCCGTCATCATCAACTAAACTTTCTCCCAAACCGGTTTCTACTATTGCTTTATTTCTGGCGTGTGGATACATAGGTATGTACGCTTCCTTCGGTACTATTTGGTAATTTTTGGTAAGTGCGTAATAACCTCCATAAAAAGTGCTAGCAAGAGCTAGAATTAGAATTCCATCTTTAACGCGTTCTTTAATGTGTTCTTTTAATGTTCTCATGCTAGTAGGAATATCATTGCCTATTTAAGTCTTTCTATCTTTGTCATTTTATAGTAATTAATATAAGATTTTATTGGCTAAACCTTATGATAAAAAATGTTTAAAACTTTGGTCAAAAAACATATCTACTTTGTGTAAACAAATAGAATTTAAACATTTAAGTTTGTTTTAAAACTAACAAATGAAGGAAAAGAAGTCTTAAAAATATTTGATAAAGTTATGAAGAAAAAATATTAAAAACTACATCAATTTTTTAGGATAAAAATATATTCCATAATCATCAATTATTTGTATAATTATATAGTTATCAGTTATAGAATAAAACAAATTATTTTGGGCCCATATAAGGCTCTATTATTTCATCTAATTTTGGCCTATGTATTTCTGTTTTAGCATAGTATGTACTTCCTTTGTTAAATAAGTCAAGACTAAAACTTCTTGAAAGACGATAACCTCCTGCAGTTTCTAATGGATGTCCTACACCAACCTGAATACCTAAAATTAATTCATCTTGATGATTTTTATCAGGTGCTTCAATTCCCTCATAAACTAATAATGCTTTAAAAATTGGATCTGAAGGTTCACTTTCTAAAAGATGTCCTGTTGTTAATGCTTCATTGACTTTTCTTAATCCCTCAAAATAGTTTCTCACAGTTAATTCATCTGAAACTTCCCTTGGATTTAGATGAACAATTCTCCATTCGGTTTTTGGATCATACCTAGGATATCCTACAACCAATGGCAACTCAAACCTTTCTGGCATTAAACCTTCTAAAAAAGTTATTAAATCTCCTGGTCTTGCGAATACCTTATGATGTTCTTTTCTTAATTCAAATAATTCTCGATCATCCATGAATACACAGAATTAAAGGGATTTATTAAGTTATAGTTCCTGTAAAATAATATATTCTATGCCTAATAATATGGCATAAAAATAGCACACTTAGAACAAAGGGGCAACCTTTTGTAACGAACACTTTTAAAATTAAATATTCTTAACACCCCTTATAGCAACTGAATCATGATGGAAGAAAGGTATATAATAATTTAATTCTGAACTGTCATCATCAGAAATTCCCCCAAGAGAGAGGCCATATGCATAAGGTTTAGATAGTTCTTTTCCAGGATACCAAATTTTTAATGAATCACTAGAATGAGGAAATTCTTCAATCATTAAAGCTCCATAATTTCTTGCAGTTTCTTTTCCAAATGCAAAGATTGTTCTTGGGTCTTCATGAAGATGTTTCCAAGGTATTTCAACTCTTTGCGAATTTAGTTCAGCTGATAGTTCATCTGCTTTGATTAATAATATGGAATCAGCAAGTGCTAAATCTAATTCATGTTCATCTAAACAGTAAGGTCCTTTCTGCTGTATTAGTGGTTTTGCAAATACTTCACTGGCTTTTTGTATTCCATCTAAAAATATAGATTTTTTTGTCAAATATACACCATCACCAGGAACATAAACAAAATGCATTGTAGTGCCTATTTCACCTGCAAAGATAGGAGGCAAATCTCCAAATTCATCTTCTAAAGTTTTTAAGGTGGGTCTCTCTTGAACCCTTAATTTAGCAGCTTCTTCTAAACTAGGCATGTGATATCCATTAGCTCTTAATAATTCATTAGCCCTATCAAACCTTTCTCTAGCTATAGCTGAGTATAACGCTCTATTTATTTGAACTGGAGGAATATCCTGAATAAATCTTGGTTCATCTGTCATCTTGATTTTATCACAGAACTCCTTTTCCTTTTGGGTTTATTATTTAATAAAAACATCATTTAAATAGTTTTTGTATTGAATGGGCGACCCCATGATCGAACTTACGACCCCTAAGGAATTAGAATATATAGAACAAAAAGGTTATTTACTCTTAATTTTTTATCTATACTGTCACAATATCAAAAAAATTTCCTGAAAAATCGCCTACTCCATCCTGAAGGATGGAGTTTGATCGGCGATTTTTCTGATTCGGAAATTTTTAGGATGCTCGGAAATTGAATGCAAGTAAACTACCTCATCTTAAAAGATGAGGTT
>JAUYDD010000048.1 GCA_030704765.1 Nanobdellota archaeon
AACCTCATCTTTTAAGATGAGGTAGTTTACTTGCATTCAATTTCCGAGCATCCTAAAAATTTCCGAATCAGAAAAATCGCCGATCAAACTCCATCCTTCAGGATGGAGTAGGCGATTTTTCAGGAAATTTTTTTGATATTACGAATCACATAATTTATGTGATTTATAACAGAAAGATTTTTAAATTATAATTCTATATAATTACATGACAACAATTGAAGAGCATACAGAAATAATTAAGGAATGTATGGATGATATAAATGAGAAGATAAAATCAAACCTAGTTTATGAAAGGCAAAAAATAATAGGTTTTGCTTCTTCAGAATCAGCCACTAATCTTTTTGCAGTATTTTTGCATTCAAAAAATTTAATAGAACCTTCATTTAGTGTGAATCATAGATTTTTTTTTTCAATTAAGATCGCAGAAAAAAAATTTGATATTGATTTTTCTAATAAAGATAAGATTCTGGATTTACTAGTTAAGCAGGAAGATTTTAGAAATAAATTATGCTATGGAAAAAGGAAAAATATAGAGACAGTTAATTCTGCAATAAAAAATCTCTTTGAATTAAAAAATTTGCTAGAAAATAATAAGGAAGGTGAAAATGAATAAGGCTTTTTCATATGTCTATGATTTTTTATCAATGGTTTTTGAAAATGAAATTCTTAATAAAGAGATAAGTGAAGTTATATTATTTGGAAGCACTGCTAAAGGCACTCATGATAAAAATAGTGATATAGACATTTTTATTGAAATAAAAGATATTCATAAGAAAGAAATTATTGAAAAACACTTAAGAAGCATACAAAAAAGTTTTGAAACTGCTTCAGAAAAAACATGGAAGTTAAAGAATTTTACATTGCCTATAAATTTTATTGTAGGCAGGCTTGATGACCCAGAATGGGGGGGCTTAAATGAAGAGATATCCAGTTCAGGAATTTCCCTATATAGTGAATATAAAAAACTTCCTGAAAAAATCAAGCATTATTATTTATTTAATTATTCATTAAGTAATCTTAAAAGAAAGGATAAGATGAAATTCATAAGAACGTTATTTGGATATAATATCAACAAGAATAACAAAGATTATTTACAAAAAGGCATAATTGAACAATATAATGGCATGAAACTTGCATCTAATGTTGTTTTAATCCCCTCAGGAGAAATTAAAAACATAAAGAAATTATTTAATGAATATAAAATAAAATACAAGATATTTGATACATGGATTAGGTTATAAAACCTGAACCCAGCTCATTTCTACTCAATCTAAATAAAAAAATTTCTTAAAGTGAATTTCCTATGCTCTCGGCACATGGAGATTCACTAATAATACAGAGTAAAAAATAAATCTCTGTTTTTAAACAGAGGACAAAGCTCTTGCTTTGTTTTTTCGCTCTTGTGAAAAAAGCATTTTTATGTCGGAAATTAAACCACATCTTTTAAGATGTGGATGTTAGTTTGTTTGGCTCTTCGCCAAATTTAGGGAGATTTTGCCTGCTTTCAGACAAGGCAAAATCTCTTTCAAATTATTAATGCCAATACAATCAGTGAGGGTAAATAAGCATTGATGAAAGACATGATTGCAAGAATTTTCATTAATTTTAATGAAAAACAAATCTTCAAATTTCTAACAAGTTCCTATTTTACTAATAATACTAAATATTACTCTTTTAAGACTTAAAGTGCATAAGCAAATTATTTTTATCCTAAATTGGGAGAAGAGGCGTTTGTTTTAATTTCTGAGCATCCTAAAAACAAGGGCCAATCAAACCACACTCGCCAGCAGGCGATTTTTTAGCTGTGGCAAAAAACCTTTAGGGTGTGGTGGATTGTTTTTTTGATTTTATGATTAAGATACATAAATGCTTTTTTTCACTCTCACCACCAAAAAAATCCAAGGGATTTTTAGGGCCTAAAAATTCCTCAGAAGGAATTTTTCGGAATTCCCAGCAAACCCAAAGCTCATAAAAGCAATTTTTGTAAATATATAAAATTAGTAAATTGCTCTTATTCGACATTTAGGTGTGGTACAAATTCCAACAGGGATTTGGTGATAACTGAATATTTACTATTTCTGTCCCAGACATTCCATTTCAATAACTTTTATAAACACCCTTGATATTTAATTTATATGAATAAAAAAAAGAGAAATTTTTCAGGATTATTTGAAAATTTAATGCCTGGCTCTGCTTGTTTCAATAAATCAAGCAAATCAAGGATATCTATAATATTTATCTTTATTTTTTTATTAGCTTTTTTATTAACTACTTTGCACTCTTTAGGGCCTCTTGAATTAGATGTAAGCATCAATGGTTTTGTCAATGGCTTTAGCAGTGATTTCAATATGATGATAAATGACTTATCTGATAATGGTTATGATGAATATGATATTGAAGTTCCAAGCAATCCTAGTAATTATTCAAGTTTCTTTTCAATAATATCCGGATATAATCTGTCTATAGACTCCTGGAACAACAGCGGGAATCCACGCACTTTGAATCTTTCTTACACTTTCTCAACTGCTCAAAGCGGGACTATTAATTTTTCTTGGAACCTTATGAGCAATACACAATATAATGGGCTTTTTATCTTTTATTTGAACAAGTCTAATTATTCTGGAATAGTTGCAACTCGTAATATGAGGCTGAATAATAGTTATAATGATAGTCTATTAACGCATTCTGCAATCTATATACAAGTCAATATAACTAGTCTGCCATCACTAAATGTCTATCTAAATTCAAGTGACTCTAAAAATACAACCTTATCCAATATCACTTGTTTTGCTAATCTTACTCATCCTGAAGGCAAGAAGATGAACCTTTCTGTCCAATGGTATAAAAATAATGCAACTAATCTGACTTTTGTCTTTAATAATGATTATGCTAATGGAAGCCTTTTCATGGCCAACCTCCATAATGGAAACACTACAAAAAATGAATCGTGGATATGCAGCATAACTGCTTTTGATGGTGTTGTTAATGGAACAATATCTAATTCTTCTGCTATTTTAATATTGAACAGCATCCCAACTGTCACTCAACTATTGCCTGATGCTGGAAGTAATTCAACAAACAGGACAGCTTTTTTTAATTGGAGTTCAAGTGATAGTGATAATGATACATTGACCTTTGACATAAATATAACTTGCTTTTATTCACCTGGTGGAAGATGCCAAGGTGATGACCGAATTCATAATAGCCTAACAGGTGATAATTATGCTATGACTGCTTATTTAAAGAAATTAAGAGACAATAATTATTATTATAACTGGACAATAAGAGCATATGATGGCCAGAATTATTCAAACTGGTCTAGTGCCAGGAATTTTTCAATACAGTCTTCTGTAACATTAAGTTTACCAGTATATAATAATATAAGTTTTGGAAATTTGACAATAGGCCAGGTTGTTAACACAACCACTGGACCATATTCACCCATAGTAATAAGGAATGATGGCAATGTTGAGATTAATATTTCTGGAAATTTTACTCATTTATTTATAAATTATCCTAATCCTACAACTTATTATCAATATAAAATAAGGAATCTTACATCAGGATGCTTTGATTATCCAAACACTGTCACTAGCTGGACAAATGCACCAGCACCAAGTTCTAATGTTTCGATAATAAAAAAATTAAACTTTACTTCTGGCTATCAATCTGGATGCAATAATGCATCACTGGATATTATGGTTATAGTGCCTCCAAGTGATGAAGAAGCTGGAAACAAATCATCTACAATCACTATAACAGGAATATTAGGAGAAAACATGACAATTTAACATCAAAAAAATTTCCTGAAAAATCGTTTACTTCATCCTTAAGGATGGAGTTTGATCCGTGATTTTTCTGATTCGGAAATTTTTAGGCTGTTAAAATGCCGCACACTAAATTGTGTGGTTTCAAGCATTTCAACATGAAAAAGAAAAAAATAAAACAAGCAGAAATAAAGGATCTGAACAAAAAAGTAGGTTCTAAACTTAAAGTTAAAGCTAGATCTCGCTTACTTTTTCGTTCTAGCTCTCCAAAACCTCGACAAAAATCACATTTTAAAGTGAAATATAAAACAGAAGGTTTTGGAGATTTCGAATACTATGCATTTTTAGATTATTCACAAGAGCTTATTGGATATTCTGTTATCAGGAAAGACAATCTAAAGGAATTGTTAGCTAAGATAGCAAGGCTGCATAGCTATAAAGAAATCAAGCATAAACAAAAATACCTTGCAAAAATAAAGAAACTTGATTGGAAAAAGATAAAGAAACTCATGGATTATAATATCGTGAAGATAACTTCTAGTGAAAAAATACTGCTGAGTATAATTGAATTCATAAAAGAAAATAATGAATCATTGGGCTTCATATCTGTATCTGACCATTATTATAATTCTTTTTCAAAAATGATTGAGATGTCTGAAAGAAGGCATAATTATCTTATAGTCAAGGAGAGCGACATAAAAAAAGATTCAAATGAATATAAATTAAGTTTGGTTATTGAGACATTGCTTAATCTAGAAAGAAATGGAGGTAAAAGAAATGCTAAACCGAGTAAATAGACCCGTCAAGCCTACTTGCAAAATTTCTTGCTTTCGTCAGGGTCTGTTCCTCTTTAATCATAAGCATATCAAATATATAAATCTTTTTATATGAAATGAAATCCCATCTTAAGATAATCCTCTTGCAATTATTATTCATATTCGTGATATCCTTAGGCGTGTATTATCTTTATCCTAGAGCAGAAGCGAATGTAAACGGAGATTGGGTCAAGTTTAATTCTATTAATGCAAAAGTGATTGTAATATCTGAGAATCCGGATTTTTTAAATCCAAGATATATTGAATTTGATGAAAGAAAAAATTACAGCTTTAATCTAAAACCTGGGACTTATTATTGGAAACCTGATAATGGCCTTATTGAAGGAGTGAAAAATAAGTTTACAATAGACTCAGAAGTATCAATGAAGATTGAGAAAAACTCTACAGATTCTGATCTTGTGAATATTGGGAATGTCAAGATAAGTGTAAAGAAAAACCAGAATGGTATGATGGTCGGCAATATAATTCTTGAGCCAGAAGGAAGTGAAAAGATTGAGAACCTAAATGAAAGTTATGAAGCAAGGGAGGTTAATTCACTGAAATGAAAAATAATTTATTCAATACCAAAAGAAATTTATGTTATTTTTATATTATGATGATAATAGTGATTCTTATGGTGAAAATCTCAGCATTAGGGGTCACACCTGGAAAGACCACGCTTGAATACCAGAAAAACTTTGAAAGAGAGATTGATTTTTCTGTGCTTAATAATGAGCATAAAGACATGGAAGTCTTCATGATGGTGCAAGGAGAACTGAACTCTTCTGTAATATTATATAACAGCACAGCTGTTTTTTTGCCTAGTGAAGAGTCCAAATCATTCAAGGCAAGGATCAATATACCTGATTCTATAAAAGATTTACCCGGGATTCATTCAGCAGAGATTGTTGTGATGGAGATTCCTAAAAGTTCTGGAGGAGGATATGTCGGAGCAGTCATCTCTGTTATTTCTTTAGTGCATATATATGTACTATATCCTGGAAAATACATTGAAGCAGACCTGAATGTCCTTGATGCTGAAAAGGATTCTAATATAACTTTTATTGTTCCTATAATCAATAGAGGCAAAATCAGCATAGGCAATGCAAGAGCATCCATTGATATTTATACTGCTTTAAATGAGAAAGTAGGAAGTGTAGAGAGTGACAGTTCACAGGTAAAGTCAGGAGAGAGGAGCGAACTTACTGCTAAATGGCTTGCAAATGTCAATCAAGGGAATTATCTAGCTAAAGTCACTTTGTTTTATGATGGAGAAACAAGGACTTTTGAAAAACAATTTGCAATAGGAAGCCAAGCATTATCAATTGAAAGCATTATGGTGAATAATTTTAAATTAGGCGATATAGCTAATCTAGAGATATTAGTCGAGAATAAATGGAGCCAAGAACTTACAAGTGTCTTTGCAAACCTTTTGATATATAATACTGATA
>JAUYDD010000003.1 GCA_030704765.1 Nanobdellota archaeon
ATGAATCTTATAATTTAACTATTCCAATTAAGGTCATATTAGAAAATTATGATTTTCCAGTATTATTAGGTAGAGAAGGTTTTTTTGATGAATTTCTTGTTACATTTAATCAAATCCTAAAGAAAGTTATATTAAAAAAAATAGAAAATAATTGATTTCTTTTCTTATATCTCACCTCACATCACTCCAACCTAAAAATCACCCCAAAACATAAAATAAGAAGAAATAATTATATAACCTCAAAACCCATGGTTTTGTAAGCTGAATTTCCTGCTTTATCTAATATTCTTATTATTATTTCATGATAGCCATCTTTGAAATATGTTTTTTTAATGCATCTATTGTTCTTTAAGCTTGTGCAAAGATTCCTATATCTGGGATTTGACTCTGTCAAATCCATATATTCTGCTGATTTGAAGTTCTTTTCATTTATATCAATATTAAATGTCACATAGTTGCCAAATATTGTTGATAGATTATCAGGATTATTTATGACAGGACTAGTTGTATCTACATGGACAATTACACTTCTTGATTGAGCAAGATTCTTTGCTATATCCATTAATTCATATCTATAGATTATATCCTGGCCATTATATTTAGTCATGTTTATTTTAATATTGCATTCTTTATTCTTTCCTGATTCACAATCATAAATAAAATTCTTCTCTGAATTAATGAACAATGTGATGTTCTTCAGGTTTTCTTCATTATATTTTATATAAAAACTTCCATTTGTAAATGCATTTGTCTGGGGTTTTATATTAGATATCTGGGGTTTTTTTGAATCAATAAAAAATACTAGTTCATGAGTTATGTTCTTATTAAAATACACCCCATTTATAGTAAAGTTATGGAACCCTTCTCTAAATCCTCTTGACCTGTAATAGTATTGGCATTTAATGCATAATGCCATGAATTTAGGATATCTGTCTGTAATATCCTTGTACTCCATCTTATAGAGTATATAATTTGAACTCAGGTTCAAATAAAAATTATTCTTATTCAATATCAAGTTATCAGGATTATTTACATCAAAATATAGTTCTTCCTGGCAGGGTATTGAATCAGTGATATTATTATAGATGCTCGGCTTATTGCAGTCACTAGCAAGAGTTGTCGCTTCACAACAGCTAGGATTACTATCAACATAATATTTAGTCCTTTTCTGCAATCCTTGCTCGCATCTTGACCAGTTTGTATAAAAACTTTGATAAAGAGGTTTGCAAAAATCACAATCCTTGAAAGTGTTATGGTCACCAGGCCTATTTAATGTAGTATTGCAGGAGTTTAAGTCTAAATAAAGAACATGTATTTTATCATTGGTCTCGCATACTTCTTCTAATAATAACCATTGAGGAACGCAAGCACTTTCACAACTAGGACCGATTGCTCCATTATAATAATTATTGCTTAGATTATTTATGCAAAAACTATTGTTTGAGGATAATATTTCTTTTACTCCTTTTTTATAAAAATCATTTAAATAGGCCTTGTTCATGTTTGAATTATAAAAAAGCTCAATTCCATAAAGATTGCTCCTTATGGTGTTATTTCTTATATTATTAAGAACACTGGAATAAAGATATAATCCATCTTGATTGTCTAAAATAATGTTTTTTTCTATATCCATGTTAGAATCACTGTTCAGGACAATTCCAGCGAAAGTATTATCAGAAATATCATTATTGCTTATATTAAAAAATCCACTTGTCCAGATATTCATTCCAGATATGCTATTCTCTCTTATAGTGTTGTGCAATATCTTATCATATAAAGAACTTACAAAATACAAAGAATCATGGTTATTATACAATAGATTATTGTTTATAGTATTATAGGAACTAAAGCTTTCATATATTCCCATGTTATTATTATATATAATATTGGACGTGATTTTAGAATTATTTGTTGAGCTTAAATAAATTCCCTTGTAATGGTCTTTTATTACACAGTTCTTGATTGTTATATTTTTCTTATTTATAACTGATATTCCACTATCTTGTTGATAATTTATAGATTCATCACTAAGATAATCCAAACTGTCAATTATATGGTTATTGCAATCCAGGACCACATTATCATTTATGATTTTCAATGTGTTTCTGTCTTTGGAAAGGCATTCTAAGATATCCTTGGATAATATCATATTACTAGATATATTATCCCCGCAATTAATGCTTCCACTAATTGTTGAATAATTAAACTTGAAATATATTGTTTTTTCAATAGTATAATTAGAC
Source organism: Nanobdellota archaeon (assembly GCA_030704765.1). Taxonomy (GTDB): domain Archaea; phylum Nanobdellota; class Nanobdellia; order Pacearchaeales; family GW2011-AR1; genus ARS1285. The sequence continues at coordinate 2,244 of JAUYDD010000003.1, forward strand.
CTGTTCGCACATTTAAATAAAAGGAAATTATCCGCTAGATTATTATTCACAATAAATATCCTTTTATTATGTTTCTTTAAAAAATCATTAGATATGTTTTTAGGAGAAAGATAAAAACAAAAACTTATCATTCCTCCCCAATTATCTGGACATGCTCCTGGAACAACTTCACAAAAAGAATCAACATCACTTGTAATATTTATATCAAGAAACATTCCAGCTGAATTAGGATACAAGGAAAAATTTGTATTATTTACTGGATTTGCAATATTTATATCATAAGAATATATATTTTCAATTATAAAAATCATGATTAATATACCAATTAGGCATGCCACATCTTTTTTCATGTCTAAAACACTTGTTTTCTTTTATATAAACATATCTTACTACTCTCAGTAGATGAGCTTTTTCCTATAAATTTAGGAAATCTTCAAAGTTCATAAACTCTCTTGCACATTTTAACTCTTGCTTAGCTATTCCCCTCTTTTATTCATAGGACACTATCTATAAAAATTAGAAAATCAGGCTGTCTGAAAGCGACTGATTTTCAATAATCTCTTATTTTTGCATGAGCAAAAATAAGCAACTACTGCCACTCTAGTCTGATAATAGAAAAGTTTGTGTTTTATAGAATTTTATTATCACAGCAATTCTTAAAAACCTATAAGTTTGCATATAAAAATGGAAGAGCTTAATGAATCAGATGTTGAAGTTTTATGGAGACTTTCTGGAATATATGAAGCTTTGACACATAGTGCTGTTAGCCCTGTTGTTATTTGTGAATATCCTGAAGAAGCGGTTTTAGGAGGAAAATATTATGATGCTTGGGATGATAAAGAAAAAGCTTTAGAAATAATGAAAAGAAGGATAGAATTAGCTAGCGAAGACATAAGAGAGCATCATTCGTACCATGGATTGTTTTTAGAGCATTTAATTTCAATAGATGCATCAATTGGAAATAATGATAGACAAGCAATTGGCAATTCTGCAAATGAATTATGCGAGACTGTTTCAGTGTATATGGATTTTGTAGAAGAGCATAGGAAAAGATTAGTAGATAATGCTTTTTTATATTATCCTAATTGCCCTTGTGGCCATTATTTTCATATACAAAGCTATTCTATGGAGCCTAGAGAATTGTTTTTTAATCCTGCAGCATCAAAATTTTTTGGAAATATACATTTAAGGAAAATTAAAAGACTATTACATGATTTTATAATAAGACAGGAAAACCTGCCTCTAGGAGCAAAAGTTGCTAGCCAGACTGATAGTGGTGAAGGGATTATGGACACATCCTTAAGAGGAAGAATTGCATTAAACCAGGAATTATTAAAAAGAATTGATTTTGTTTTTTAAGAGAATTTTCATAAAGTTTTTAAATCAAAAAAATTTCCTGAAAAATCGCCTACTCCATCCTGAAGGATGGAGTTTGATCAGCGATTTTTCTGATTCGGAAATTTTTAGGATGCTCGGAAATTGAATGCAAGAAAACTACCTCATGTCAAGAACCATGGAATAAATTCCATGGCGTGTTTGGTTCTTGAGCACGTCAGAAATTTTTTAATAAATTTCTGAGCGTACCAAAAAACTTCTGAAAGTTTTTTAGTATGCTCCAAAATGCCTTCTCTTTCTATCCATTAAAATAGATAGGTATGAGAAGAGCATTTTGGACAT
>JAUYDD010000009.1 GCA_030704765.1 Nanobdellota archaeon
ATGAATCTTATAATTTAACTATTCCAATTAAGGTCATATTAGAAAATTATGATTTTCCAGTATTATTAGGTAGAGAAGGTTTTTTTGATGAATTTCTTGTTACATTTAATCAAATCCTAAAGAAAGTTATATTAAAAAAAAGAAAATAATTGATTTCTTTTCTTATATCTCACCTCATAATCCATCCTCTCCCACCTCATTATACTAAGATAACTCTAAAACTCTCTCATCTACAACTAACTCATCATAATAACAATAATTCTATTCATTTATTTAAATCTCTTAAAACCGAAACATTTATATATCTCAAAAATGAGATAATATTATCTCATAAAAGAAATAATAGTAAATTAATAGTTTTGAATAATAATGCTATCAAAAAATCAAATAGAGATATTAAATTTATTCAGGAAGAACATTTTCTTAAAATTATCTATATTAGATCTTAAAAAAAGACTTAAGAACAATTCTTATCAAAGAATCTATGAAGCTGTAAAAGAATTAGAAAAAAATAATATTTTAAACTCTGAAAAAATAGGCAATTCTAATTTAATTACTTTTAATTTATCAAGAGAGTCAATTCTTGAACTTTCTTATATTGAAGAAAAAGATTCTTTTTCTAAAAAAATTCCAAATATAGAAAAAATACTGGATTTTCATGAATTTTTCGATGATATAATCCTAATTACAGGAAGTTATTCAACTGGAACTCAAACAAACAAGTCAGATATGGACCTAGTTATTATTTCAAAAGAAGAAGTTATTAAAAAACAAAAATTAATTGAAAACATAACTATGTTATTTATTCCTAAAGTTCATCCAATTGTAATAAGCTATATGGATTTTTCAAATATGCTAACAGATAATAAAGAAAATTATGGAAAAGAAATATTTAAGAATCATTTGTTATTTAGAAATTCTAAAAGGTATTATGAACTTATTAAAGAAGCAATAAAAAATGGTTTCAGAGGTTAATTTATATCTAGATAGAGCAGAAGATGAGATACTCTTATCACAAAAAGATTTAGATTGTTCAATAAACAAGGAAACAAAGGACATACTCGGAATTCCATCTGAAAAGACATTTTATTTTTCAGTTATAAGCCATGCATATTACTCGATTTTTTATGCTGCTAAAGCATATTTATTTTTAAAAGGAATGAAAACCGAAGCTCCTGATGAACATCAAAAAACCTATGAAAAATTTAAAACATTTGTTGAAAGAGGAATTCTTGATAATGAACTTTTAAAGATATATGAAAATGAAATCTCAAAAGCAGAATCTTTATTGAATATATTCTTTCTTGAAAAAGGCAAAAGAGGAAGGTTTACCTATAACATTAAATCAGAAGCCAACCTACCCTACGCTAATGAATCAATTGAAAATGCTAAGAGGTTTGTTTCAGTTATAAAAGCAATATTGGAAATATAATTTCAGCTATAAATAAAAGAATAATAAATAAACTCTATCATCTCCAACTTACTCATTATCCCCCTCATATAATCCATCCTCTCTCACCTCATCATACATAAGATAATTATTATATCTCACATCACATCACTCCAACCCAAAACTCTTTCATCCACAATTTACTCACCCACCTTATCATACTAAGATAACTCTACTTTCAAATCACCTCAAAAACCTAAAAATCACTTACCAAATATCAAAAAAACAATGGGCCACCACACCTAAAGGTGTGGGTTTGTGATAGGCCCTTGTTTTTAGGATGCTCGAGAATTGAAAACTGTAACATTTGCTACGACCACATGATAAATCATGAGGTTTTCAATTCTCGACATAATAAATAGTAAAGGAATAAATTTATCCGAAAATTTATTTCCTTTCCTATAACTATACAAGTATAGCCATATCCCAACTAAACTTTTGCGAAATTTTGTTAAGAATACCAAAATTGGTCTAAACCCTTTGCGTTTTTAGAAAACGCAAAAGCCTAGCCCAAGATAAGTTTAAATATATTAATAGTTATTATAATTCATGAAAAATAATGATTATAAGGTATTTTTAGAAGCTGATGTTAGTGGATATAATGACGAATGGATTGCTATATGCGATGGAAAAATAGTATCTCATGGTAAAAATATTAAAGCAGTGCTATTAGAAGCAAATGAGAAATGTCCTAATAAAAAACCATTGATTGCAAAAATTCCTGGTGAAGAAACAATGATATTCTAAAATGACTATTACTTTTAGATATCAAAAAAATTTCCTGAAAAATCGCCTACTCCATCCTGAAGGATGGAGTTTGATCGGCGATTTTTCTGATTCGGAAATTTTTAGGATGCTCGAGAATTGAAAACTGTAACATTAGCTACGACCACATGATGAATCAT
>JAUYDD010000025.1 GCA_030704765.1 Nanobdellota archaeon
ATCAAAAAAACAATGGGCCACCACACCCTAAAGGTTTTTTGCCACGGCAAAAAATCGCCTGCTGGCGAGTGTGGTTTGATTGGCCCTTGTTTTTAGGATGCTCAGAAATTAAAACAAACTGACATCCACATCTTAAAAGATGTGGTTTAATTTCTGACATCAAAAATCTATAAATTTAGGACCATACATTAAATTAATATACTAAATTGCATTGAATAAATAATGGAACTTTTTGATAAGACAAAAATGAAGACCTTAAGTCTAAGCAATAGAATATCTAAATGTAATATCAGGGAAATAGCAATTAATCCTGATACACCTGTAAAAGAAATTTCATGTCCAGAAATTATAGATAAGGTAGCTGATTCTATATTAAAGGCTAAAAAAAACAATAAAGCAATAATAATTGCTTTTGGAGCTCATTTGATTAAAAATGGATTATGCCTTATTTTAAGGAAGATGGTTGAAGAGGGTTATGTCACTCATCTTGCTACAAATGGAGCTTCATCTATTCATGATTGGGAATTTTCTTATCAAGGTAAATCAGAAGAAGATGTTGAAAAATATGTGAATATAGGACAATTTGGTATATGGGAAGAGACTGGAAAATATCTTAATCTTGCTATTATATCAGGAGCATACAGAGAGATAGGTTATGGAGAATCAATTGGAGAAATGATTGCAAAAGATAGAATAACAATACCTAAGAGCTTGATAAATGAAAAACTAAAAGACAATGATATAAAACCAGGGGTAATAAAAATAAATCATCCATATAAAGAATACAGTATTTTTGAATGTTGCTATAAAAATAAAGTTCCAATAACAGTTCATCCTGGATTTGGTTATGATATTATATACACTCATGCTTTAAATGATGGTGCTTCAATTGGAAAAGCTAGTGAAATTGATTTTTTAGGTTTTGTTGCTAGTGTATCAAATCTTGAAGGAGGAGTCTACATTTCAATTGGCTCTGCTATTATGTCTCCTATGATTTTTGAAAAAGCCTTATCTATGGCAAGAAATGTTGCAATACAAGAAGAAAGAAAAATTAATAATTTTATGATTGTAGTAAATGATATAAAAGGCAGTGTTTGGGATTTTAATTCTAAAGAAGAGCCCCCTAAATCAAATCCAGCTTATTATGAAAGATTATGCAAATCTTTCAAAAGAATGGGAGCAAGAGAAATGTATTATGTAAATGCTGATAACAGGGAGTTTTTATTGAATCTTTATCATAAATTAAAAGAAAAAGAGGAATGACATGGATTTCATCTCAATTAGATTTTTAAACACCTAATTTCTTAGTAAAACATGCTTGCGCTAGTAGTTTAGTGGTAGAACATATCGTTGCCAATAATTTTTCCTCATGGAAGAGAAAAGCAAAAACGATAGGACCCGAGTCCGATTCTCGGCTGGCGCATATTATTATTAAATCTCGAGAATCGGACGAGAAGAGTCTGATTCACTTCAAGTTTACTAACTTGAATGCTATGAAAATTTATAATATAAATTCTCGCGGTCGGCTGGCGCAGTTAATTATTTTTAAGTAGTAACAAAATAGGAAGATTTAAAAAGATATTTTTTCTAAACAATATATGGGAGAAAGAAAATCATTTATTGTAGTTCATCAGAAAAATGTTGAAGAATTTGATAGTTTAGATGATGCTTTACAAGGAATAGATGAGACTAGAAAAGATTATCATCAAGGTCCATACAGAGTTTATACTTTCGAAGGAGGTATGTATCAACTGGTTGTTGATGATTTTCCACATCAAATAGGATTAGCTAATCAAAATGATTATGAAACAAGAAGAAATAGAGATTTAGAACCCTTTGCTGTTGTTGATAAAGCAGACAATTCAAAATTGATTGGAACAAGAGTTCATATTTCTGGAATTGGTACAATTGAATTAACTGAGGATAATCTACCTCAATTAAAATATCATGGTTTTGATAATCCTCAAGAAGCAAAAGCAGAGTTTGAAAAAAGAAGAAATAATCAAGCAGGTTTGTATTCTTTAGTTGCTTTCCACCAAGTTCTTGGACCAGAAAGGAGAGTATAAATTCCATCTTTATTTTATAAATTAGAATTCTAGACAATTCCCTATATTGAAAATCGCATTTTATAAACCGAACAGAATTGTTTGGCTTCCCCCGCGCATATCATTATTTTTAAGTAGTTACAAAATAGAAAGATTTAAGAATAATAAAAATCTTAAAATAAAATGGAAATGATTTATAGAGGATATTTAATACCTTATCATCATGGATTTGATGAAGAACTTAAGACAATAGGATTTGTAATGCAACCATTAGTTGGTACCTCTGCCCGTTGGAAAAGGATAAGAAGTTTAGAATCCGGAAATCCAGAAATAATGACTGCAAAAATAGATGATATTGTATTTGAAGGAAATTTTGGGTGGAGCGCTCATCACCAAAATGTTGGCGGAAGAAAATTATCAGTTATGGTAGAGTCTTATCCCTCAGATGGATCTAAAAAAGAAATATCAAAACATGAGAAAGATGAATATGAATACAAATGTGGTCTATATTATCCAAAAGCTAATAGAAATTCTTTTATAACTGAAATTGACTGGCAATATGCAGTCGAAATACTAAAAAGAGACTTAGGAAAATTTTTTGAATTTGCAGAGAAAATAGGACAATAAACTTTTTTATAAAGTAAATTTATATAAACTTAATTCTACATAATACTTTATGAAAAGAGGGCAATCAACATTAATTTCTACTGTGTTATTAATACTTATAGCTATGGTAATAGCTGTCATTGTAATTAATTTTTCCTATAGTTTCATTAATATGCAGACAGGAGATAGTGAAAAATCCATGATAAATTATGATGCTGATATAGTCAATATTGAACTTTATAATGCTGAAACTAGCAGCTTAGTTACTTCTGGCATTGGTATTGGAGAGCCTTATGCATACAATAGCGAGCTTGCTCCAACACAGATGATCATTAGTGTGAAAAGGGCTGACAATGAAAACTACCTATCGTATGCATATGAAGATTTAGGTCCTGCATTAGCATATGGTATAAGGTTCACATTCTATGATGATTATGGAGATAGTTATACTTATGATACTACTGATGCTCCAAATATTGCTTACCAGACTAAGACTTATACTATTTTTAGTGATAAAATAGGAAGGCCTGATTTTTCTGATATAAATAAAGTGGAAGTAAGTTATTTATATGCAGAAAATAAGGTCACGAAAACTCTTGATGATAGGGAATGGTGAATAATATATAGTGTGTGTATATTATCATTTATGTTAAGTCAACTTGTGAACTTAACATAACTTTCAAGTCATCTTTAGGGTCATTTGCTTTGAATTTGCCTTCTCCAAAAGCTCTTCCTACTCGCTTTTCCTAAGATATTTTAATTAACTTTATTATCTATACTATTGATATTAACATCAAAAAAACAATGGGCCACCACACCCTAAAGGTTTTTTGCCACGGCAAAAAATCGCCTGCTGGCGAGTGTGGTTTGATTGGCCCTTGTTTTTAGGATGCTCGAGAATTGAAAACTGTAACATTTGTTACGACCACATGA
>JAUYDD010000105.1 GCA_030704765.1 Nanobdellota archaeon
TTTTAGGATGCAAGAAAAAACCATAAAAGTTTTTTCTGCACAGAAAATTCATCTGAAAGAATTTTCTTGTGCTCGAGAATTGAAAACTGTAACATTTGCTACGACCACATGATAAATCATGAGGTTTTCAATTCTCAACATAACTAATCATCCAAAATAACTACTATCAGAAAATCTTCTTGAACTCTCTTTTGCATTATCTAATTTCTTTATTATTGATAATAGTTTGGGTTTTATTTCATCCTTGAAAGATTTATAATATTTATTGATGAAATCTGCTTCGTTCTTTTCAGAATAATCAAGCTCAATCTGTATCAGTTCAATTTCAATAGACCCTAATTTTTCATATACCTCTGTAAATTCTTCTTTATCTTTATTATCGAGTTTCTTAATTAATTGGAAAAAGAACATGGGAGCATTGGCTGGATTAAGTATCATGTCTATGAATTTAAGATAACCTTCGATTCTTTCAGATACAACCCTTCTTATCCTCCTTAAAAGAAAATCAGTGTCAATATCAATATCCTCTATATCAAATAATTCATTGATTTCCTTGAATTCAGGAAGATCATATTTTTTCTTGAATATTTCATATTCTTTTTTTAATGCCTTTAGGTCGCAAGTGTTTTCTTCTGCCATTTTAACATAATATTATAGTAAAGAGTTGTTTAATGTATATTCTATAAATTTGAAATTCACTTCCAAATAAATAGCATTTATAACTCGACATTAAATTTGTAATGTCAGAAATTAAACCACATCTTTTAAGATGTGGATGTCAGTTTATTTTAATTTCTGAGCACAAGAAAATTGTTTTATGCAATTTTCTGTGCAGAAAATTCTTCTGAAAGAATTTTCATGCATCCTAAAAACAAGGGCCAATCAAACCACACTCGCCAGCAGGCGATTTTTTAGCTGTGGCAAAAAACCTTTAGGGTGTGGTGGATTGTTTTTTTGATGGATTAATATTTAGTCTGAAGTATACATAACTAATTCTTAAAAAGATATATATGTATATCTAGAAGATTTTAAAAACTCCTTATTTTTAATACCATTGTGCAGAAATCCAATAGATTTCTGAATGTTCGGTTCCTACAAACCTTCACACGCACGGGTGGCACAATGGTACTGCGTCCGCCTGCAGAGCGGATTTTCGTGAGTTCGATTCTCACCCCGTGCTTAAAAGCACTTCTAGTGCTTCGAACTGGATGTAAGGAATTGAACTTGAATTATAGAAAAGATTAAAAAGCCTATTTCTCTTAGAAAATAAACCTTTGGGAAAGGAGTTCTGATATTTTAATATGATAGCTAAAGAAGTAGGAAGTATTGAAGAATTGGAAACAAGAGTAATGAATGATAGAGGTTCATTTTTTGGTGGCATATTTATAACAACATCAATTAATGAAGAACATGCTACATGTCAATTACCAATGCTTTTCAAATATTCTTCACGAGTCGATGTTCATACTGGCTCTAGTGCTTTTTTCTATAGGGAAGGTTCAGAAGAATGTCCTGATAATGAACTAATTAGATGTTGCGCTAGAGAACATTCTTTACAATTAGGATTATTAGTAGCTAAAAGATTTGAAAAGAAAATGTTTGAAGAGGAATTTAGACCTCCGGTAAAAGTTGATGAATTAAGTATTGGTGAAGCAGAAAGGGTACTTTCATCATATGTTGCTGAATTCAAACGAACCCAAAAAGAACATGAGGGCTATACTTATGAATAAGATTATGTAAAGAACCTTTTTTTAAAAAATTGGAGATTGCGTTTAAAAAATTCAGGCAACTGAACTTTTTTCAAAAGCACTTCTTCGGTAACTAAAAGTCGATTCTCACCCCGTGCTTAAATATCTAAATTTGCAATGCAATTTTGAGATTATTTTTAATTATGGTGAAAGAATCGGACTTTCGATTACTTCAAATCTTTTCAGGAAGATTTGGAGTTGCCAAGAATTTTTCTTGAAAAATTGTTGAGTACTCACATCCGTGCTTATATCTATCAAAACCATTAAAAACTTGCATTTTCTATTTTTGTTATGCCAAAAAACTATTCAGAAGAATTAAAAGAGTTGATTGAGAAATATAAGGATAATTTTATTCTTCTAAAATTATCTTAACTTTATTTATCAATAAAATTGATTTTTCTTTCAATTCTATTACTTTATCTTTGCTGAATAGCAAGCTTGTTGAATAACTGGCTTTTTGCCTTTCTTCCTTTAATCCTGAATAAAACTCTATTTCCTCTCTTTTTATCTGGAGGTCCTCTATTAATTCTAATTCCTCTTTTGAGAACTCTGAAAAGTTTTTTATCAAAAAACATAAAGTTGCGTTATGGTCTTTTGAAGAAAAGCCTTTTTTTGAAAGCAATGCAAGTGTAGAATGATAAACTGAATAATATAATCCAACAATTTGCCAGTCATAAAACCTTTCATTTTCTAATAGGAAATTAACAAATTCCATATTATTGTCTGATTTAGATATGTGCGCCTTTGCCAGGTCAGATGGCTTTTTTTGAATAATCTTTTTCTTAATATATCTGCTATATGCTTTTTCAAGAGCACTTTTATTATTCATTAACTCTTCAATTTTCATTGTTTAATACCTCTTTATAGTATTGTTGCTGATTATAAACACAAAATCCTGTTTTTTTAGCTTCGAGAAGAAGATAATCTTTTCTATCTTTAAATTCCTTTTCATTTACAAAGACAAGATTTAAAGGATGCAGACTTTTTGCATTAACAGACTTTTTTATGCTTTCTAACTTATTCTTGATTTCTTTTTGATATTTCTCATTTAATTCTGTTTCTTCATAAAAATTTGTAACAATCAGAAGGTCAATATCACTTGATTTTTTTTCCTGCCCTATTGATGCAGAACCAAATAGTATAACAAAAGCAACATTGTTTATTTTATCTAAAAATTCTTGTAAGGGTATTTTTATATTTCTGTTCAGATTACTAAATTTGATTAAATCAAATTTTATAAAATTCAATATGATATAATGTTTATAATCAAGCTGATAAAAAACATTGCCTTTTTCTTTTATTTTTATAACTCCGTTTAATCTTTCAAGTTTTAATAATGCATTTTGAAGGGAACTAATAGACATTCCTGTTTTGTCCCTTATCTCGTTAAAATACATTTGTTTCTTTTTAGTTTGATAAAATGCATAATATACCTTCTCTATTGGAATCAATTTATATTTTGAATAGTCTTTTTCCATAAGATTTGTAGGAAAAATAGGTATTTAAACTTTACCATTTATTGGTAAAGTTTTACCATTTATTGGTATTTGATATTTGGAAAGTTTAAAAAAGTTTATAAGTTAGGTATTGTTAATAATAAGATGGCATATAAATTCCACTACGATAAAGAAGACGATATTTTGTATATAGTTAATGCTCTTAAAAAAGTAAAGGAAAGTGTTGAATTTTCCGAGGATATTGTTTTAGATTTGGATAGCGAGGGCAAGGTTATTGGTGTTGAATTATTCTATGCAAGTGAGTTCTTTGACTTGTTTAATAAAGAAATAGACAAAGAATTTTTAATGAACCTTTCTTTTGCTGGCTTGGAATACAAGGATTATAGGAATGTTTGGTATGTTTTGTTAGTTCTTAAATCCGGCAATAAGGAAATATCTCAAGCATTGCCGCCACTTCGAAAATCCGAGTATGTTAGCCCATTAATCGCAAGTTGCGAATAATTCTTGACTGCAATAAACTTTATAATATAGCATTATGTTATTTTATAATGTTACAAGATAAATTAATTGAAGGGACTGACTCATCATCGCCAATGGCATTATTTAAAGGGTTTCCAGTTGGTGCAAGAGCATATTCTATGAGAGTAAGACAAGAACCCTGTATAACTGGCAAGGAATTTCAAGTTGCATACGAATTTATTGGAATTCCTGTTGAAGATGGTTTGCTTGAAGAGATAAGAAATTCTCATAATTTATCAAGTAATTATGGGGCAATATATTTTCCTAAATTTAGATTGATTTGGGCAGATAAAACATCAAAAGGAATTATTAGGGAAGAAGCAGATGCATATATTTTAAGAGGTATTTCTCCAAAAGAAGGTTTAAGACAAGAGATGGAGATGCGTGGACATATATTGGGAAATGAAGGTATTATTTATTGTCCTCCAGAAGATTTTATGGGCAATGATTTAAAGGAGTATGAAGCCTCAATAGAAGAAATGACAGACGAAGCAAGACAGATTTTAAAAAAAGCACAACCTTCTTTAATGATGTCTATGGCTTTACGATTTACTTAACATTCTCAAGGTGCTTTTCCTGCTTCGAGACTTGGATAAGAAAAAAAACAGTGCAACACAACTTTTTTTCAGTTCTCACCCCGTGCTTATTTTTACTCTAAAGTAGTAACAAATAGGAAGGTTTAAAAACAGGGAAATTCTGGTATATAATTGAGGTGAATATACCTCAAGAGAATTCTTGAGAAAATTAATATGTACAGGTCAAATCCCTTTTTATTAACAGAAGAAGACTTAGAAAGAGTTAGAACTCCTGTATTAGATGAATCTTCAGCATATGCTATAGAAGTTCATTTGCTTGAAGAAATTGTTAATAAAAGCATTACAGAAACGGGAAAGGTTTTAGTTCAAACAAGATTACTAAACCCTCTTACCTCATTAAGAGAAATAAAAAGAAGACAAGATTCTTTAAGGGAGATAAGGAGTAATGATAAGTTAAAACAAGCATTAATTGATTTTCTATCAAGAGTTAAAGAACATGAAGAAAAAACTTCAGAATTTGTTAAAGGAAGTTTTTATGCTTGCTCAGAGGTTTATGATGTTCAGGCTGATGCAAGAAGTACTATTCAACAAATTCCTAAATGGGCTTTAGATATTCCACAACCTCAAAGTGAATATCTTGCAGAATTAAAAAAAGCTTTAACTGATTTAAAAAAATCCCCTACAAGAGGATTGGTTAGCGGTCCTTTATTTCATCAATGGTTTAGGGGAGGAGAAGTTCTTGCTTGGAATGAATTAAAACCATACATACCTGCATTTCCATTTGTTCCTTTTCCAATTAAACTTTCAAGAGTTATTCCTTCTGTTGCAGTAGGTGCAGCATTTGGTATTGCTGCATACAGTGATGCTATGTCTAAAGGAAAACCTGAAGAAATGACCATGGGAGGAATTATGGCTCTTCTTGGAAGTATGGCTGGTGCAAAGATTGGAAATATGTGGGGACAATCTGCAGATTGTAAACTTTTTTTAAAACCTCTTTCTAGAAGACTTCAAAACGATGAGATTGCTCAAAATTCATTTTTAGCCATTGGTTGCTTAGATGAATTAGTTGCTTATGATGAATTTGGAAAGGGACTTAAAGTTTCAACACTTCCAGAAGTTTATGCATCTCCAAAACATGAATTTTATTCTGAAGGATTAATTAATCCTGTCCAATCAAAAACTATTCCTAATTATGTTCCCAATGATGTACACTTATCTAATGGACAAAGACTTACTTTCTTTACAGGACCTAATAGTGGTGGTAAAACTTCTTTAGGTAAATCAATTGCTCAAACTCAACTTTTATCTCAAATAGGATGTTATGTTAGTGCAGTAAATGCAAGAGTTTCTCTTGCAGATAATATTTTTTATCAAATCGGAAAGGGAGATTCACTTGAAGATTCTGAAGGGGGACTAGGAGCACAACTTGGACAAACAAGAAATATATTTAGAACTTGTTCACCACAATCTTTAGTAATTGTTGATGATTTAATTGAAGGTACAACATTCAAAGAAAAAACTGAGCAAACTAGAGATGCTCTATATGGTTTCTTACATAAAGGTACAAATATCATTTATATAACACATCATTATGAATTAGCACAAGAATTTCAAGAAAATGGAGTTGGAAGATTTTTACAAGTTGAATTTAATGGAACACTTCCTACACATAGATTCATTCCAGGAATTTCTACAAATAGTCATGCAGATATTGTTGCAAAAAGAGTTGGATTTGATAAAGCATCAATGGAGCAACATTTAAGAGAGAATCGTTATCTAACCGAGGAACAAAGTTTTGAAGATATAAGTAGATATAAATATAAATGTTAAACTTCTTAATTAATAATTTTTATTATTAATTCATTTTTAGTACAACTTAACTTTTTTTCGATTCTCACCCCGTGCTTAATACACTTTATTTTAGCATTAAATCGGAGTATATAATTTATAACAATTATTCATGTCAGAAATTAAACCACATCTTTTAAGATGTGGATGTTAGTTTGTTTTAATTTCTGAGCATCCTAAAAACAAGGGCCAATCAAACCACACTCGCCAGCAGGCGATTTTTTAGCTGTGGCAAAAAACCTTTAGGGTGTGGTGGCCCATTGTTTTTTTGATCAACAGATTTGTATTCTAAATAATGTATTATCCAATGTATAAATGTTTTTAAATCAAGTTTACGAAAAAATTTATATAAAAATTGATAGAGTGTGTATGAAAAATTATTTTTTAACCTCTGAGTCAGTGACTGAAGGCCATCCAGACAAGATTTGTGACAATATTTCTGATGCTATACTCGATAACCTTATTGTACAAGACCCATATTCTCGTGTTGCTGTAGAGACTATGGTGACAACTGGAAGTGTGCATGTAGCAGGAGAAGTCACAACAAGAGGGTTTGCAGATGTACAGTCAATCGTTAGAAGAGTTTTAAGAGAGATTGGATACACTGACCCTAAGTATGGTATTGATGCAGAAGATGCTGGTGTCTGGGTATCGATTCATGGACAATCAGCAGATATTTCCATGGGTGTTACTGAGACAGATAATAAAGACCAGGGAGCAGGAGACCAAGGTATGATGTATGGTTTTGCTTCTAATGAAACTCCTGAGTTCATGCCAATGCCAATAATAATTGCACATAAATTGACAAAGAAACTTTCTGAAGTAAGAAAAAACAATACAATTATGCACCTAGGTCCTGATGGAAAATCTCAGGTCACAGTTGAATATGTCAATGATAGACCAGCAAGAATCGAAGCTGTAGTGATAGCCCAGCAGCATAAAGAAGAAATATCTGAAGACCAGTTAAAAAATGATATTTACGAAAAAGTCATAAAACCTGTTTGTGGGAATATGATAGATGAAAGAACAAAAATTCATATTAATGCAACAGGAAGATTTGTCATTGGAGGACCTGAAGGAGATACAGGTGTTACAGGAAGAAAGATTATTGTTGATAGTTATGGTGGAATCGGGAGACATGGTGGAGGCGCATTTTCCGGTAAGGATCCTAGTAAAGTAGATAGAAGTGGAGCTTATATGGCAAGATATGTTGCAAAAAACATTGTTGCTGCTGGTCTCTCAGATAAATGTGAAGTACAGATAAGTTATGCTATTGGTGTTGCTAAACCAACTTCTGTTAATGTAGATTGTTTTGGAACAAATAAAATTCCTGAAGAAAAAATATTGCAGTTAGTATTAGAAAATTTTGATATGAGGCCCAAAGCTATAATAGAATATTTAAACCTGAGAAGACCAATATATAGGAAAACAGCATCTTATGGCCATTTTGGAAGAAACGATGAGGATTTTACTTGGGAGAAGACTGACAAAGCAGATATTTTAAGAGAACAAGCTGGAATGTATAATGATGAGCATTGATTAATTTTATACCTTTTGTTTCTAAATTTAAACATGGTCAAAGAAAAATATAGATTTTATTTTTTATGGTTAGGATTAGTATGCCTTGGCATGTTCATATTGCAGATATTGATAGCTGGATTCACTGAATTGTTTATATTAAGTCCTGGCGCTATATATAATATAGAAATCTGGAGGTTTGTTTCAGCTATTTTCATGCATGGAAGCTTGTTGCATCTGATGTTTAATTTTTTTGCTTTGATATTTTTTGGAGCAGTACTTGAAAAACTTATTGGTGGAAAAAATTTTCTTTTAGTGTTTTTTGGTTCAGGAATAATAGCTAATGTAATATCAATAAATTTCTATAATTATAGTTTAGGAGCTAGTGGCGCTATATACGGTATAATAGGAACCTTGGCAATATTAAATCCAATGATGATGGTATGGGCTTTTGGCATTATTATGCCGATGTTTGTCGCTGCAATAATATGGATAATAGCTGATGTAATAGGAGTTTTTTATCCTTCTAATGCAGGAAACATTGCTCATCTTTCAGGCATTGCAATAGGATTTTTTTTAGGGATAATATACAGGATCAGATATAAGAACAAGTTCAAAAGAACTAGCAAATATAGTTTTATAATACCAGAAAGTGATATGAGGAATTGGGAAGAGAGGTATATAAAATAAATTGGTTGAAATGTATCCAAAGCAAGAAAGATAACTCCATCATTTAGGATGGAGTACAAGTCCAAAGGACTTGGTGATTTTTAAAGATAGAAAATTAATTTTACTATAATGTATCTTATTGAACAGATTTCAATACAGGTAAGATTTTTAAGCTAATCTTATTTTTTTATTAAATGGATAAAAAAATAATTGGAATTTTAGCAATAATTGGTGCTAGTCTTATGTGGGCATTAGAGCCTATATTTGCAAAACTAGCTTATAAGAGCTCTAGTGTCTTTCAGACTTTTGCAATAAGATCATTATGTATATTGAGTATAGCATTTCTTTATGTAGTTTTGACTAATAGGGCAAAGTTTAAGATAAACAAAAAACAATTTGGCGTCATATTTTATATAGGAATTGTCGGAACCTTATTTGCTGATCTATTATATTTGTATTCTTTGACTAAGATAACTGTCTTGAATGCTGTTCTTATAGCTCATCTACAGACAATATTCATAATAATTTTTGGATTTTTTGTTTTAAAAGAAAAATTGAATAAATTCGATTATATAGGAATATTTTTATTAATTTTAGCAGGAATCTTTGTATCAATTGGCAGTATTGAAAATCTTCTTTTATTGAAGTTAGGTAATATTGGCGATCTGTTAGTGCTTATATCGACTATAGCTTGGGCAACAACTGCTATTGCAATGAAAAAATATCTTGTAAAAATGAATGCGGGCGTTATTAGTTTTTATAGAGCTCTTGTTGTCAGTGTAATTTTCTGGATATATATTATTTTTTTCTTAGGTATGGGTGAATTCAACAAGTTCCAGTTTTTCTTAGGCATATTTGTTGGAATCGGCACTATATTATATTATGAAGGGCTAAAAAGAATAAAAGCTGCACAGGTCTCTGCTTTAGAATTATCAACACCATTTTTTTCAGCAGCTCTTGGTTATTTTGTCTTAAATGAAAAAATAACTCTTATGCAAGCGATTGGATTAATATTATTAATATTAGGAATCTATGTTATTTCAAAAAAAGAATAGTTGTTAATCAAAGAGTTTGTTTTCTTCAACAAAGTCTCCCAGGATATTATATAACTCTTTGTTCTGGGGTGTGAAAAAAGGATTATGGCTTGCTTTTTTTTCAGTCTTTAAAATTTTTAAGTCTTTTATGTTTGAACTTATCTTTTCTATAATAAATCTAGCTCCGTTTATATGAAAAATATAATCATGAGAGACATGGACTATAAGACAAGGAGCTTTTATTTTTTTTAAAACTTTTTTCAGTTCTTTTTTAGCATGCTTGATTATCTTCAGGCCTTTTAGATTAATATCATAGAAAAATGCATTTCTTCTTAGTTCTTTTTCATACTTTGGAATAGGTTTTTTCCAGTGTTTTTTTAATATTACTGGTTCAAAAAAAGTAATCAATCCTACTGGAAACTTATTTTTATATGGCATTGATATATTTAATATGCCTTTTACATCATATTTTGCTGAAAGATGCAATGCAATGAGGCTTCCCACACTTAATCCTCCGATAATAATTTTCCTGCCTTTTTTTAAGTCTTTTTTTAGTTCTTCTTCAGCTTGATTTATAAAATCTTTGTACTCCAATCTATCTATGTTTTCTATTTTTTCTCCATGTCCTTTCAATCTTATTATCCTGACAGTTGCATTGAAGCGCTTATTCAGATATTTTCCAAGTTCATTAAAGTCAGTAGGACTTCCAGTATATCCATGCAATAGAAAAAACTCTTTGTTTGATTTAGCTTTGATATTCACTTCTCTTGCTCTTTTATCAATTTCATATTCAACCATTTTCTTATTATTATAAATAATAGGATAAAGATTATTAATAAAAATATCGCTATCCTTAAATTATCAAAAATCATGACAGCAATCCTAAAACCTTTTCCACTTAGATATCCTATTGTTATTACAATTGGCACAAATATCAATACTACAAGAAAATCATAAAATGCGAATTTTAGATATGATATCCTCTTGTATCCTAAATATATCAAAGCTGGAATGCTTGCTCCATAGATGAATTTTGTAAAAAGAAGCATAAGAAAAATATTGTTCTTGGTATATTTTTGCAAAGATTCTTCTGCTCTTTTTGTTTTATTTGATAACCATTTATTACCTAATATTTTTTTTAAGAACCTTAATCTTCCGATTGTAAACGGTATAAAATCAGAGAAGTACATTCCTAAAGTTGAAAATATCAAAACTTTCCATAATGCCAATACATTGTTTGCAGATAAGAATCCCAGAGTTATTATGACGCTTTCTCCTGTAATAAAACCTCCGAGAAAAGCAATCATTATGCCATATTTATCTACAAATGGAAGTATAGTTTCAAATATCATGATATTACATAATAATCCCTGTTTAAAAACATTTATTGGAAAAAGAAATAAATTAAAGTAGATTTTTAAACAATCTAATACTGGTGTTATGATGAAAGAGAGAATCAGTGTAGTGATACCTACTTTAAATGAAGAAGAGAACATCAAAACTTGTTTATGTTGCCTTTTGAAACAAGTTGAAAAGCCTTATGAAGTAATTGTTGTTGATAATGGAAGTATTGATAATACAAGATATATTGTTCAGAATCTCAAAAAGGAGTTCTCTAAAGAAAATATAAAATTAAGGTTATTTTATCATCCTTATGGAAACCAGACAGATGCAAGGAACATTGGAATAAAGAAATCCAATGGAGAGATAATCGCATCTCTTGATGCAGAAGCTTGCACTTATAGCAACTGGATTAGGAAAATTAATGAATATTTCATTGATAAGGACTTAATTGGAATAGGAGGCAGGTCAATATTTAGGAATAAAGGAAGCTTATTCAATCTTTTTTATAATATAAATTATTATCTAAGGATATTTTTTAATCTTTATTGCATTAGTGGTAACAACAGTGCATTTAGAAAATCTGTTTTTGATTCAGTCAATGGATACTCTGGCCTAGAAGAATTAAGAAAAGAATATAACATACTATATGCAAAAGATGATTATTATCTTTCAAAAAAACTAGAAAAAAAAGGAAACTTGAAATTTTGTTCTGACCTTAATGTAACTCTGCTCTATAGGTTAAGAAATCGGATAACAAAGACTTATAAGGGAAATGTCTCTATCAGGGAAATGTTAATAAGGGTCTATCTTGAGATATATTATGATTATATAATCTCCAGATATTTCTGGAAAATCAACGCATAAATCTTTATATAAAAGCCATGCTTATGAAAATATATGGGAAATGATAAGGGAATTCAAGGATATCTCTACATCTACATAATCTTCATTTGTGTATATATCTTTATTTATATCTATGCTTTTTCTTATTCAGTCAATTACAATGAAACTTCTTTAATATTCTTTTCATTTGTTGAAATATTGATATTGTCAACTGCATTGATTCTTGTTTTGGATAAGAACAAAAAAGCAATAAACTTCAATAAATTCGCGTTAGTATTCAATATAATCTTAGATACAATTATATTTTCATCTAAAAAATACAATTATATTTTCTTGCCTGGAAACACTATCCAAGGTTTTATTGCAAGTTTTATTATATCTTTTATGTTTATTATATACTGGTCATTATCAACTAGAGTTGAAAAAACCTTTGTATCAAGGGAATTAAGGAAAAGGATTGTCAGGTATTTCTTGCCTGAACAAAGGGCGAGAGGTTAGATTTGTCCAAAATAAAAATATCTCTTCAATACTTGATTTCAATGCTTTTGCAACATCATGGGCTATCTGGAGAGAAGGATTATATTTTCCTTGCTCAAGAAAAACAATGGTTTCCCGTCTAACTCCGACTTTCTTAGCTAAATCTTTTAAAAGAAGAGTATGTTCTAAAAGCATATGGGGTATTAAAAAGATTATAATTTATTAAGTCTCCAAAACCAAATTCACCCAATCCTTATAGCATTTACATCTTCCCATCTTAAATCCTTAAACTTCTTTTTCAGTTAAACACTCCCCGAAACAGGCAGATGTGCTCCCCAGACCTCAGCGTCGATAAGGTTTTGAGGGCCCTAACCTTAAGTTAGAGGGCCCATGAAGAATTAAACTATTAAGGATTATTCTAGCACAGCCCGCTCCTACAATCTGTTATCATCAAAAGCCAGAAGACTCCATTTTTAAAAACAGCAAAAATGTTCTATAAAAATACATTTTTGGAGTGCTCAAGAATCTTTAAAGAGATTCTTGACATGGGGATGAATGGAGTCGCTTTTGATGAGCCTAAAAATTTCCGAAAAAAGAAAAATCTACGAACAGACTTCGTTCTTTAGAAAGGAGTCGTAGATTTTTCAGGAAATTTTTTTGATTTCCTCTTTCTTATTTTCTTTCTTTCTTCTTTCGCTTGGTTTTCAACTATTTTGAATAATTCATCTAGGATATTTTTAGGAATAATTGTTCCTTCTACTTCAAGATTTTCCAGGAAAATGCCTAAATCCATAGCAGACCTTTTTTTCCCAAGCTGGATTTGGTTTTTTACTTCTTCTAAGATTATATTCCAGTCGATATTCTCTGTTTTTATTATGCTTTCAATATCTTTAATATCCTTTGCCCTGTCTGTTGCATGTTTCATTAAAATTATGTCATGTACATCAGCTATTTTTATGATAAGATTTTCTCCAAATTGATGGGTTTTTTTTGCTCTTTTTTCAGAGTTTTTTGAGAAAATAAAACTTATTACTTCTGTTGCAAATAAGTCTATTATTTCTTCCTCTTTTCTTTTAAGTAATTCTGGTTGATTAGGCTTTTTTCCATAAAGTATCATTGAATCTAATTTTTTAAATTCCAATTCTTCTAATGCTTTTAAAAAGATTTTTCTATCTTCTTCATTTTCAAAAACCAGATCAATATCTTTTGTGTTAAATTTTAAGTTCAAGAACATCATTGCAGTTCCTCCTATTGCATAGCAAACAATCTTTTTTTTCAATTTTCTCGATATGTCTAAAAATAATATTTCTTGTTCTTTTACAGTTATCATGAGATATAATCCTCCAAATCAATTTTATTAAATGGAATGTAAACCTTCCATATCTTTTCAATATTTTTAAAATCTCTCGATTTTAAATTTTCTATTATATATTGAAATTTATCTGATTTTTTGGGAAGAGATAAATTTCTGAATCTTTTTGTCATTTTTCTTGTTTTTATGATAGTTCTGGCAACATCATACAAAGCTCCAACATGCCTTTGTAAACCTTCTTTTTTTGCGAGTTTATATAATAATGGCCAGTTATTAATTTTTTGGAAAAGGGCTAATATAGCTAATGTGGCTCTTATTGATTTTTCTTTTAGAGCATAAATTAAAGCTTCTTCTAATATTTTTTTCTTTCCATGAATTTTATAATCTTCATATATGGCAAGTTTTATTGGAGAATTTTCATTGATTATCTCATAATAATTAAATCCTCCCAGGCTATTATCAAAAAAGATGTTGTAGACTCTTTTGTTATTTGATAATCTTTCTGTTTTTACGAAACCTTTTTTTCTTAAATTATAAATTAGGTGAATTGCTTTTTGTTTATTAGTCTTTATTCCATTTTCATTTAAAATCTCAATTATAGACTCTAGAGTATGATTGCCTTCCAACTTTTTCAATAACTCATTAATAATTATTTGTTTTTGCATGTTAAATCTAGCAATAACTATTATATAAACTTTTCGCTTTTAATATAATTGTAAGTTAAATGTACCTTTGGGTAGAATAAAAATGATGAATGCCCAACGATTAATTAATAATTTGATACAGAGTAAAAAAATTAGGTTTTATAGACGTTAAAAAACTAAAAAATCCTAAAGATTAAGAAAAAACCTAATTGTGACACAGCCTGCGGCGAATAATTAACCCTAAGGGTCAAAAAACACAAACAAATCAAAAGTGATTTACTAAAGATAAAGAAATATTGGAATATCTAAGCAATTTTCTTGTATCCAGCTGTTAAATAAGGAGTTTTGATTTTTCTATCTAAAAACATAAACCCAAGAGCATCATTTATCCTAGGTTCAATTTCATCTCTATGAGTGACAGCATAAGCAACAATTTTTCTTGACTTATCTGAAAAAGTACACATTCCATTATTACTAGCAATTTCCCTTAAAGGAATTCCCCTATCCTGAAATCTATAAATTTGGCTTGCAGATTCATAATCTAGTTGATCTTCGTGTACACTCTTAAAATTATCTCCGCCTCTGCTAAAGTCAACAATATGTAAATCAAAAGCAGGTCTTGCCCTGCATTCTTTTTCTAATCTATTAAACCTATGAAAAATATTTTGATAAGATACGCCTAAAAAATTAGCTAGATTAGTAATAGGCATGGGTATGTAAAAAACTCTTTCAACTGCTCTATCTAATTCTAAACCTATTTTACTTTTCTGAACTGAATAAGGAGGATTAACACCTAAATTTCTTAGAATCCTTCTTGCAGTAGCATAACCAAAAGGTAATCCTTTGACTAATTCTTTACCTGATAATGCTGATGTTCTGTTTTTAACATCAGCAACTCTTTCTAATAATTTAGCTATCTTGCTCGGATGATATTCATACTTGCTTTGTTTTTGTAATTCTAAATATCTTTCACTTCTTTCTCTTATCCATTCATTTCCAGATTGAACCCCACCTAAATATAACCAAAAAGGTTGTTCACCAGCTTCTCTTAAAACTTGGGACGCATCCCAAAATGAAATTCCTGATTTTCCTAATAACTCTTCTAAAGATGGCTCTTCTCCATTTCTCGCACTATTAATCCAATGAAACATATTAAATAATGAAGCAAATGAATGTTTAGTATCTCTATTGCGGTCTATGTATCCTATTGTTCTACCATAGGATAATTCATCTCTTTCTTTATCCTGTTGAAGTTCTTCTTTTGCAGCTTTTTTATATTTTTCAATTGCATGCTGGCTAAACCCTGATGCTTCTGCAAGTTCTCTTCCTAGACAAACACCTCTTGCTAACCAATTTTTAAAATCAGCTGTATTTTCTTCTCTAGATTTACGAACTCTAGGTAATCTTTTCCCTATAATATTTATATTAGATTTTTTTCTAGACTTATTATTATTAGGCTTTATATAATTAAAATCTCTTGCAGCAGGAGTTCTTGATAATCTTTCAATAGCTTTCGCCCCTAAGTTTTGGGCTCTTGCTCCAGAAATTCTTAGTTCACCTCCAACCTCTTCATAACTTCTTTCTCCTTTTCCATCAAATCCATATTTCAAATAAACAATTTTTCTCTCTCTTGGTGATAAAAATCTCATCATTGCTTGAATTAAATCTCTTGCATCTACTGCTTTAATTCCAGCATGTGATTTTTCCCTGTCTTCTTTAAAAATTTTTATTGCTTCAATTTTCTTTTTTCTGCTAATTATTGCATTTAATGAAAGAGGCCTTTTAGCTTCTGTTCTTTCAAAAGCTCTTATAATTCTCCAGCTTGCATAAGGGCTAAATTTACAACCTCTTGAAGAACCAAATGACACTGTAGCATACTCCAAAGCTTCTTGAGATTCTTGCATAAAAGCATCTGATTTTATACCATATCTATGCATAAGAAATCTTATAAGACCTTGATTATGGTAATCTAATGCAAATCTTAATTTATGATAAGCAGATAAAGTTTGCTTTAGTAAAACAAAGTCCTCGGGTATTTCTCCAGTTCTTTCTAAAACATTTTTTTCTAAATTTCTGAAAGTTTTTAATTGAAGATACTCAAATAATCCTAAACAACTGGTTATGGGTATTTCACCATCTGTTAAATTTATTGCTTGATATAAAAGACCACTTAAAAATTCAAGAGTTTCAAACGCAGCTTTATGATTTTCTGGTTTTAGAGTTCTACCTTCTTCTAATAAACCATCAATAGTCCCTAAAATTTTTCTAACTCTAGGTTTATCAGGAACTTTAAAAGCGCCAGTTAGAATTTTTTCTTCTAATTCAGAGATTTTTTGTTCAATTGTTTTTCTTCCAATTCTTTTAAGTGCATATGTCATGTTATTTTTTTATATTTTGTTTAATTATAAGACAAAACAAGTCTTGATGTCATCCTTGTTTTTTAGTTCATAACCGAGAATTAACTATTGGAATATCAGGTTACTGCAAAAATAACTTTTTAAAGGTTTAAAAATCTTGCGGTGATGAAAAGGAATTTTTCTGTATTTTTTGTTATTAGATTTTAATCTTAACCTTATCACTTGTTAGGGGTAATGTTAGTTGACAATTTATTGCATACTTTAAGTTAAAAAAACATTATTTTAGTTTATAGTAATGATTAAAAAGGGTTATTTCCAACAAGCTTACATTCAGGTCAATAGGCTCTAGGATTATTAAAATCAAAAAAACAATGTGCCACCACATGTCAGAAATCAAAGATTTCTGAGCACCCTAAAAATCCTCTGAAAGATTTTTAGTGTCTTAAAAGGTGTGGTTTGTTGCAGGCACTTGTTTTTAGGATGCTCAGGAAATGGAGCCTGAGTATCTTAATCATACCCTAAAGAGTATGGTTTCCATTTCCTGACATGATAAAGTCATTATATGAATCATCTAAAGCAGTATGCATTTTAACATTAATAGGATGTTTAGGCATTGTTGGAGATTTAGCAGATGCTAATTATGATTTAACAAAATCTTTAAAAAAATCTAGGACAGCAAGAGAAATTTTAAAAAGGGAAAATGAAATAGGAAAATTTTGTTCTTTAGTCTCTGATGCAAATAAAAGGATTTTAATTCCTGCAAGGAAGCATGTTGTTTTACCGAATTTAGAACAATCTGTTGGATATGCAAGAAGTGTAAATCAGACTCTAAGAGCAAATATATGTCATAATTCTTCTGTAGATATGTATGTTATTAATTTTGGAACAGAAATACAATTAGGAGAAAATAGAATTTTTAATCATGATTTATCCTTTTATCTTTATCCCCAAGATTTCCTTAAGGTTTTTAAAAGTCTAAAATTCCGAAGATATGCTGATGTTAATCATTTAGGTTTCTTAATAGAAGAATCAGGTGAAATTGATGCTATGGCAGAAAAAGGAAAAACTTATATTCAATATCAAAGAGGCACTGTTTTTGGAAGAATAAGTTTTGAAGGAAAAGGCTATAGATTTGATATCCCATCTCATCAATCTGGTCTGCAAATGGTTGATGTAGATAGGACAAAGTTCATTGAGATTAATGGAACCTGGAAGTTTCCTGCTGCTTGTATAGCAAATTATATTTCGAGAAATAAAATTGAAAAAAAAGCTTGGGGCTATTAGAAAAAATTAGGTTATGAAGAAAGAGCTCAAGGACCTTATCCTTATCTTGAATCTCTGCAGCCAAGATATAAAGTTCATAGAATTGAAGGATTTGAAAATGTTGAAGATGATGGGGAAGAAGATGAAGATGAACAAGAAGAAAATAGTAAATAGCCAGAAGGGTTTTATTAGAGATTTATTAGAGCACTATATAAGTTCTGCTAAGAAAGAAAAAGAATATCTTGAGAAGATTAACAAGCTTGAAAAGAGAAATATGAATTTAGAGAAGGAATTGGATGAAGTTATGGAAGAATTAGAAAAGTTGCAATGATTATATTGATTTATTAAACTATTTTGGCAATGTAGAAATTTGTTTGAAAGCTCATCAGGTTCGCTTTTTTAAGAATTTATAAGTTATTGAAGTTAAGCTAGAGCTATTGAAACAAATGAATCATAAAAATATCATGTCAGGAAATGGAAACCATACCCTTTAGGGTATGGTTAAGATACTCAGGCTCCATTTCCTGAGCATCCTAAAAATTTCCGAATCAGAAAAATCGCCGATCAAACTCCATCCTTCAGGATGGAGTAGGCGATTTTTCAGGAAATTTTTTTGATATACACAAATTAAAGTATAATCTATTTTGGTTAGACTTTGTCTTCCAAAATTGAATTACTCTGAGTTGGATATTTACAATAAAATTCTTTAAAAATATGCTATGAACGAAAGATATATAAATACATAACGTTTGTAGATACTATGAAAATACCTTTACAAACAAAATTGAAACGAGAAATTCATAGGAAGATAGCTTATGCTCAAGATTTAATTGTTAAAGAAGTTTATTCTGTTTTTGATAAGGCTGTTTTGCATGGAGGAACAGCTATTTGGAGATGTTATGATGGAAAAAGGTTTTCAGAGGATTTGGATTTTTATCTCCCAAATGATAAGAAAAAAATAGAACTTTTATTTGAAAATTTAAAAAAAGTAGGGTTTGAGATTAAAAAGAAAAAGATTTCAGAAAATAGTATTTATTCTGAATTAGAATTAGACAGACTTTTAGTAAGGTTAGAAGCAACTTTTCAGAAAGTTTCTGGTGTGCTTTGTGATTATGAGATGTCTAATGGAAATATTATCTCAATTTATAGTTTGACACCTGAATCATTTTTAGTTGAAAAATCCAATACTTATTTGAAGAGGTTTAAAGTGAGAGATTTATGGGATGTTTTCTTTTTGCTAAAAATGGTTGATAATCCAAGAGCAATAAAAGAAATTGGAAATTTGATAAATAATTATAAAAAACCATTGGATGAAGAAGATTTAAAGGTTATTTTGCTTGAAGGAATAGTTCCTTCTGCAGATGAAATGTTTGATTATATAAAGCGGAAATTAAATACCTAAAACAGGAATTTTAAAATGGGAAAACAAATACATTTAGAAAAAATAGAAGCTTTATTTGAAAAAAGCCCTATTGTAGATTTTAAATCAATTGAAAGAATAGTTGGAAAATCAAAAAAAAGCAGTTACGCTAAATTATTGGTTTATAATTTACTAAAAAAAGGAAAAATAAAGAAAATAGGCAAGGGAATTTACACTCAACATAATGAAATATCTTTGGTAGTTTTTTCTTTTAATCCTGCTTATCTTGGTTTACAAACTGCTTTAAGTCATTATGGTTTATGGGAACAGGAAACAATTCCTGTTATTATTACAACAAAAAAGGTTAGAAGAGGATTGCGAAATGTAATTGGTGGAAATGTTCTTCTGAGAAATATTGATAAAAAATATTTTTTTGGAATAGAATACATTAAAGAAGGAAATTTTTATCTGCCTTATTCAGATATAGAGAAGACTTTTATTGATATGATTGTTTTTAACCAAAAGATGGATGAGGAAGTTTTGAAGAATATAAAAAATAAAATTAATAAGAAAAAATTGCTTAATTATTTAAAAAAATATTCTCTAAGCATCAAAAATCGGAAGATTTTTGTGGCTTAAAAATTTCTTTGGAAATTTTTAAAAATTAGGGAAAGAGTGATGAGGTTATATTAGATGCCGGCTGTATGGGCTAAATCCCAATTCCATTAAGTTAAGAAATTTCTCCTTGATAAATTTCTTAACTTAATGGAATTGGTTCGAGGACCCCACGAGTTCTGTGTAATACTTTTTATTACACGATTTATAACACATTTTGATACAAGAAGTATGATATATAATATATATGTTACTTAAAAGTAGTATCTATAGTAAAGTTTAAAAGTTAGGATTGCTTAAGTTTTTTATGACAGAAGAAATTATTAGAACGGCAGAAAAATCCTTAGATTTAGTTTTACCTTTCTATGAAGGGCAAGGAGTTCCTTTAAGCTACAGACCAAAAATAGTCTATATTAATGAAGTTCATCCCTTATTTCCTGAAGGAGTAGCAAGAGCAAAGGCAGAAGTAGATTTTCTTCAATTTGCTGATAAGATTCTATCAGTGTCAATGTTGCAAGAAAGTTGGAGAAAATTTTATAGTTTAGAGTTTAGTGAAAAAGCTTTAGAAGAGTTATTTACTGCAACTTTGAATTATGCTGGAAATGGAAATGTTCAAATTCATCCTTTAGAAAAAAGGATAGCTGAAGATGATTCAGGTATTTTTTTATTTAAACCATATAACGAATTCAGTCAAGATACAAAAGCCAGAGATAGAATTTTAGCTCATGAAGTATGGCATTTGATAGAACAAGAAAGAGGAGTCATTAATGTTGCACCTATGATAAATGAGGGAACAGCTACCTATGCCGAAAGAAGATTTGTAGGAAAGAAAGGTAAGAAGTCTATTGAAGATTATGAAGATTATTTTTCTATGATTTATAATGGCTCTGCTAAATTAGTTCAAGATTATGTTGATTCTGAAGAAAATCCATTAAAAGCAGTATTAGAAACTTCGATTAGACTTAAAATTGAAGATGAACTTTTAAGAAGAATAAAACCAAAGTTAATTGCAACTTTAGAAAAAACTTTAGAATCACAAGAGAATATGTTTGCTATTGGAGAATCAATGAAACAACTTCCAGTTTTTGCAAGAATTCAAGGAAACGTAACTGCTGAAAATTTATTGAGAGCTTATGAAGAAATAGGGGCTCAATTGTTTGTTGAAGAGGCTAAGAGACAAGATTTAACTAAGTTTGTGGAATTTATGAAAAAATCGGGATTATAATCCTTTTTTCTTAACATAATTTTAGGAAAATGTGGGGAGCGTTTAACCAACAAAATTCAGTAAAAAGCCCCCAAAAACACGAGAAAAACACGAAATGGATTTCCGTCGATACCAAAAAATTCCCATAGGGAATTTTAGGGCGATCAAGAATCAGTGATTCTTGACGAAACGAAAAAACCATGTGAGATTATTAACTTTAGGTAACATGCCCAATGTCATTAAGTTAGTGGTTATTTGTTAGTAGTATGTCGTTAACCACCTACGACCAACCACAGACTACAAACCTTAACTTAATGGAATTGGTAACATGCCCCCACCAGGTTGTGTTATAATTCGGTTTTTTGCTGTTTTTTAAAATTTTTTTGTCTTTTTAAGTCCTATAAAGACTAAATTTTTTGTCTCGTAAGAATTATGAGACAGCCTGCCACGAGATGTAATCCCAAAAGGATTATTTTGAGGGACACTAGAGATAGAATTAGGATTACAAATAGAAAAGTAAAGGACACATCTTGATATGTTTTTTTAAACTTAAGATAGATTCTTCTAGTTTTTTATCCGAAATTAAACTTCTCTTACCACTCATAGGGTCTATAATAGTAATCTTTTTTGTAGAAGCTTTTTCTAAGATTATAAAATGTGATGCGTGAGAATAGTCTCCAAGATAATTATCATCAACATGACAAATAATAGGTCTTTCTTTTAATAATCCTTTAATGTAGTTTATAGTAACTATATTATGATAAATATTAAAATTTTTCTTATCTTTAAAGCCGTTTATTAAGATATTTGTAAAATATTTATTATCTACAACAATATTAACTTTCTTACCATATTTCTTAAAAAACTCTTTAGGAATTCCTACAACATAAAAAGGATAAGTTCTTTTCATTCCTCTTATTAAAATATCTGATTCATCATTAAAATCAAAGGAGATATTATATT
Organism: Nanobdellota archaeon; assembly: GCA_030704765.1. Classification (GTDB taxonomy): domain Archaea; phylum Nanobdellota; class Nanobdellia; order Pacearchaeales; family GW2011-AR1; genus ARS1285. Next base: position 21,712 of record JAUYDD010000105.1, read on the forward strand.
TTTCTTTAAGTAACATTAATAAATCTGCAACTAGGCAACTATGTGATAATGTTTGTTTATGCGGATTTATGTTTCTCATAATTATGAAAGGTTTCTCGTATTTAAAAACCTAAACTTTTCACAGGGACTGTGCCTCCTTTTTATAAAAAAGGTCTGTCGTCGGTGAGTAAAAAATGCCCCCACGAGGAAAAGCACTAAAAGGTACTATGCCTCAAAAATTTATAAGTAGTTAATTTTATATATATGGTTTTTATTTTTATTTAATGAAAAGAGGAGTAATAATATTTATTAATATGATTTTTCTATTTATAGTACTTTTAAGTTCTATGGCTATTGGTGCTCAAGACTTTAAATCATGTTCTATAGATTCTGACTGTAAAGTTGATGTTTGTAATGAGAATTCATGCGTTAATCAATCTTATCAGATTCCTGAATGTGCTACACATAATTTTGCGGCTAAAGAATGCCATTGTGTTGAAAATATTTGTACTGTATTAGTTGGTTCTGTTGCTCCTATTTGTGATGCTAATAATCCTGGAGCAACTTATTGTAAAGATGGAAAAACTATGATGGTATGCAGCGGAGGAAATTGGGTTTCTAAAGATTGTGTTTATAAGTGCCAGGGTGGGAGTTGCATAGCAGGATGTTATAAAAATGAGGATTGTGGATCAAGTTATATCAAAGGATACTGTTTTAATAATCAGGTTTGTTCAGATACTACAACTCCGACATGCTTAGATTCTGGAATATGCAGTTCAAGTACTGTTAAAAAATGCACACCATGTGCAGGTTTATGCAAAGAAGGAAGATGTTTTGAAGAAACTCAACAGCCAACAACTAGTTGCACAGATTCAGATGGAATAAATTTTTATCAACAAGGAAAAACATGCACAGAAATAAATTGTGAATCAGATAGATGTGTAGGCAATGCTATTACTATCATAGAATATTATTGTAATAATAATCAACGAACAATTCAAGATTATGGATGTCCTAATGGGTGCAAAGATGGGGTGTGTATTCGACCAACTCCTCAAGAACCTAGATGTTCAGACACAGATGGAGGCATAAATTATTATGTGAAAGGAACTCTTATGATGGGCTCAGATACAGCAGGGTCTGATTTTTGTGAAGATGATGGAATAACTTTAAGAGAAGAGAGCTGCGTGCCAAATCCAGGTCCAAATCAAGGAACTATGTCAACTAACATATATAAATGTCCCAATGGCTGCAAAGATGGCGCTTGTATAAAAGGAGAAAAACAAAAAGAAGAAGTAAAGTGCATATTTAAGAATACAAAAACAGAACAAAAATGTTACAGGTCAGAATATGATTGGATGTATTGTTCAAGCTATCAAGGAAGCTGTATAGTAACAAATCTTGAGGGATATGATGGAGAGAAAATAACCTGGAAAAGCAGTTGCGGAGGCTATGCCTATACAATATTAGACAGCAATAACGAGCAAATAGAGTTTGACTGTTCTGGAGCAACTGGCAATTTTTGCCAGTCTACTTTATGTGAAGATGGCAGTCAAACACAATGCTATGTTGATGGAAAGGGATATTGTGTTTGCTCTTCATGCCCTGTTATAATAATTAAGCCTGTTTGCGGAAATGGCGTATGTGAATCAGGAGAAGGTGATTTTTGCAATATTCAAGCAACTGCTTGTGAAGCAGGAAGAGAGTGCAAAGCATACGCAACATGCAAGACAGTATGCCCTGAAGACTGTAAAGAAACTTCAGGCATATACGCAAAATTAAATGAAAAATTTAAATTACAAATAAATCAGCCAGTTAAAATTACTGATTATAAAAGCATGAAAATAAATTTTAGAGATTTGCTTACTCCTAAATGCGAAGCAACAACAACAAATTCTATAGAGGTTAAAGAGAAATTAACTGGCATGGCTGTTGCAGAAGAAATTCCGAGCTCAGGGGGCGGTGGAGCAGGAATCAGTATAATAAAATGCCCAGATACAGGTCCAATGGCACAACTTGAAATTATGAATCCTGAAGAAATGGGGAAGAAAATTTTAACTCTTAAATTATATGAGAGTAAAAATATTTATGATGTTAGTGTAGGCTTTTTAGAATATGATTATGCTTCAAGAACTGGCGTATTTATTGTTAACAATAAACTTGTAACATGCCCTAAAAACTGTAAATGCGATAGCGAAGGTTATGCTTTAGAGTGCAAATCAGAAGAAAAATGCGAGAAAGGGAAAATGCTATGCCCTGATGGAAAGTGTGAAGATAAATGCGAGGGAATCCTTGTTGAAAAATGTGATTATGGCTGTCTTTATAATACTCAATGTTTGCCTATTGGAGTCAGGGTTAAAGACTTGTATTGTGGTGCAGACGGCACATTAACTAATCAATTAAAAGCAGATGAAAATTGCGATAATAGTTTTGAATGTTCTTCAAATGTTTGTGTATCTGGAAAATGCATTAGTTCAGGTTTAATGAACAAAATTTTAGAATGGTTTAAGAGGCTATTTGGTGGGAAAGAAGCAGAGATTTTGGACTGCGGAGGAGATACTGAATGCTGGGAGAATGCATTCAAAGTATGCAAACCAGCTAAAATCAGTCAGCAAGGTGTCAGCCAGGAAAGTAAATTGGGCGGAATGGTAATTGAGATTATTGGGCTTGAAGGTAAAAAATGCGTTGTAAAATGGACAGCAAAAATAGAAGGTAGTGAAGAGTCGATGAAATGTAAATTTGAAAATTATGCGCTTGGAAAAGATATGCTGTCTGGGTCTATGGAACAGTACTGTGAAGGAACACTTACTTATTGGCTTTCATCTTCTTCTAAGCTTGCATCTTCAAAAGAACAGACAGTCGAAACTCCAATAGGGATAACAGGAAAAGAAACTGCAATATCTGCCTGTGAAAAAATTAGAGAACCAGGCTTAAAATATAAGTGTACAGCTATGTTAAAAAAGAATCCTTCTGACTGCGGGATGGTAGATGAACCAGCTCAGGCATATTGCTATGCAGATGTAGCCTTGGTAACTGGGGATTCTGCAATCTGTAAGAAAATAAAAGATTTGGGCCATAGGGGAGCCTGTGAAGCATTAGTAGAAAGAGTATATTCCAAGTGCAGTGAGTGGATATATGCAGATTACTGCTATAGAGATGTAGCAGCTCTAATCGGCGATACTTCAGTCTGCGACCAGATTAAGCATGAAGGTGGAAAAATAGAATGTAAGGCAGTAATTTTAAATGATGCATCACTTTGTGAAAACTCTGATAATCAGGATTGCTATCAAAAAATTGCTCTTTTAACAGGAGATGAAAAAGCGTGTGATGAACTTAAGAAAAGAGAAAATGTAGGAGTAGGAAGTATGAGGGCAATTCACAATTTGGACGAAGAAGTAAGCAAATGCATTAAAATGGCTAAAAAAGAAGTTACTGGCTGTTTATTTGAATTAGATGGGATTGGTTGTGACTTGATACCAGCAATGGCAAAAAATCCTTCTTTGTGTGAAAACCTCGGAGCTCTTTATCAAGGTGATATCAGCAGCAAGGAAAGATGTTATTTTTATGCAGCTATGAGGATTGCTGATTTATTGCAGCCACAATTAGTGGTATTGCGTAACTAGTGATAATATTTAACCTTGAAATTTAAAATATTGGTTAGGATTTTGATATTTAAAATTCTGTGTTATTTCCAGATCTTATCGGCTGGTTTAAAAGAATGTTTGGCGGTTGATTAATTCTATCTAATCTTTTTTGTATTATATGAAAGAAACTCTGTCCTTAACTAATTGGATTAATGCCCCCACGAAGACTCGAACTCCGGTCTCAACCTCCGCAAGGTTGCGTTCTATCCACTGAACTATAGGAGCATTGTATTACTTATTTAAATTATATTAAATAGTTTGTTGTTTTTGATTTGCTGAAAAATCTGTTTACCAAAACATATTTAAATCATTAAAAACTGCATTTTCTGGATAAAATGGCATTAACAGACATGATAAACGAGCAGGAAAATTCAGCAATAAATAGAGATGGAAGTAATATTATGAATAGGAGAGGATTTTTACAAGTATTTTCAACAGCTGCTGCAGCTGTTGCAGCTGCAAGCTATACTTTATCACAAGCTTCTTCAACATATGCTTGCCCTGCTAAAAAACCTGAGAAAAAACAACAACCAGAAAAACCTGGAAAAAAATATACTTCTGAAGATTTTATAAATCTATTAATAAAACAAAAGAAAATAAAAAATACTGAACCTGATAAAAGATACTTAAAATCTTTATGGGATAATACTGATGATGATTACAAACCTCTGATATATGATAGTCA
>JAUYDD010000015.1 GCA_030704765.1 Nanobdellota archaeon
CAATTTCCGAGCACAAGAAAATTGTTTTATGCAATTTTCTGTGCAGAAAATTCTTCTGAAAGAATTTTCATGCATCCTAAAAACAAGGGCCTATCACAAACCCACACCTTTAGGTGTGGGTGGCCCATTGTTTTTTTGATAAATAAAAATTATTAAGCATGAAGTTAAGTATGATATAATTATAAGATAAGGAACTTTCCATAAATAATCAGATAAAGATAAGAATGGCTGATTACCTCCAACAAAAAATGATGCTATTAAAAATATTCCACCTAAAAGTGCTGCCCATTTCATTTCATAACCCAAGGTGCAAGTTTCAGCACCACCACATTCTTCTGGACCTCCTAAAATAATAGCAGTGTAAGGTACAGGTAATAAAAGAAATATAATAATAAATATAATTATTTTTCCAGTTGTAGGTCTAAAAAATTCCTTAACTCCTATTCTTTTCTCTTTTTTCTTCATCATTTTTTTCATTTTATTCTCCAGTCACTCCTACAGGAATTGTATAGCTCCTTGTTGCAAACATGAATTTTTCTTTTGTCTCCCTATGGGTCAAGATATAGATTCTTGTCCCATCACTCTGTATCTTTTTTTCCAGTTTTAAATCTGGATAAGAAAGCATATAGTATAAGGATTCACTGTCTCCATATCTCGCTTCCCAATTTAAAATAGAGGTTGCTATCATGACAAGGTCATATAGTTCTGAATCTATGCCTGTTTTTATATTCTTATAATTATACACATTATTTTCTTTAGTGATAGTGATATCAAGGTCAGAATCTATTATTATAGAACTGGGTATTATCTCTATTTTTACATTAGGTTTTTTGTAATCAAAACTATATTCCCGGTCTATATAAGATTGTTTTATTGCTTCAATGCATGAGGCAACTTTAGGTTCAAGATATTTTTTTATTTCCTCTTGAATATTTGTTTTTAGCACAGGTTTTTGCATGACACATCTTTCATAATAAGCTCCTGAATAGCATATATATTCGACTTTGGTGTTATCATACAGATAATAGTTCTTAGGTTCATATGTTCCTCCTTGCAGGATTATTTTTGTTATTGTTTCTTTTGAAGAATCTATGATGCATTTTTGTATGTCTGATACAGGGGATTCCTGTTTTGTGAATATAGTGTTGAAATCAGGCCTATTCTTGAATATCAACACAAGGATTACAACAATCATTATGCCAAGTATTATAAATACAGATACTTGCGCTTTCCTATCAGTTCTTTTACCTATTTTTTTAGATTTCATTTATATTTTTCTAACGTGGGCTTTGTTTATAAAGTTTATTTGTTTGTGTCATACGGCCTTAATGTCATTTTTGTTCCGAGGTTATTGTATTCATCTATGCATTGAATGTAATATGTGACATATTTCCAAGGTGCAGAGTGTTCATAAGTTAAACTAGTGTCCATATCAGTAGCATTCTCAAAATTAAATAATCTTTTTAAGCTATATTTGCATCTTGCTCTTTCATCTGTAACAATTTTTAATTCTCCATAATTATAAGCTCTTGCAATATAAGGCCCGTATTTGTCAATCATCACGATGAATGAACTCACATTCTTTGCTAAATTTCCTGCTGCATCTTCGCATCTGAAATTGACAGTATGTCTTCCTTGTCTTGCTCTTGTCCATTCATAACTATGTTCACTATTGTTTGTTGCAGTGAATCTGTCATTTCCATCAGGTCCGAACCATTCACATACAGCTTTTCCATTTTCAGCACCACCTGAAGTCACAAGTTTAAGCATTACTCTAGCTGGTTCAACTCCTGATACAATCCTTGCTTCATTATCAGGTCTTATCTCCTCTATTATCAAAGGTGATTCTGATAATCTGAATTCATATACAAAGCTTTCTGTCATATTATTATGGTTTTCAGACAGGTCTTGGCATCTTATATAATATTTTGTATTGTTTCTTGTTTCTTTTAATGTAGTTGTGCAAGGCAAGCCATACTGCCCAAAATGTGTGACATCACTGTCGCATTCCATCTGGTTTTCCATTTCTCCATAATTTTTATTTTCTAATGACCATTTGCATTCAGAAGGTTCATTTACAAATATAGTTACATTTTCTTCATTGCTGTTGTATTTTATATGAGCTTTGTTAACAGGATGTGTTAGCCATATTCTTGGAGCAGTAAGATCAGGCCCTTTATTTACACAGGTTTTTATTAAATAAGGTTCTGGATTTATCTTTCCAGATCCAGTTTTGCATTTTACATATAGATTAACTGAGCCCATTTCTTTAATATCAGCTTCACTGAGGTTGCAGGGTTTTACTTGTCCACTTACATTGCATATAGCTCCTTTTCCATACACTCCAATAATAGAACTGATGCTGGGTAATACGAGATTTAATTGATGTGCAGGTAAGACACTGTTTCCTTTCAGGCCGAATTTTTCAGGCATTTCTTGATAAGATTGTTTTCTATCATAACCGAACTTGCATTTCGCAAAAGGGCTGACTTTTATCCCTAGTCTTACTAGATTAAAAGGATCAATACAGCTGTCATTTTGCGTCAATAATTCAAAACTATTTTCTTTAATATTAGCATATTTATATCCAGGGCTAATTACACTTAATAGAGGCTCTATAAAAGGAAAGCTTTCATTTGCTGGCCTTGCTAAGCAAAGTTCATTTGGTGTTCCTTTGTTTTCAAAAGTGCATAATTGCCCTAAGCTTTGGCACCGATATTCACTGCATGGAACATCTCCTGTATTGCATTTATTGCAATCAGCTCCACCATCAGGCCTTTCCCAAACATCGCAATAAAAATCAATATCTACATACATTATCCACATTATCAAGAATAAATAAGCGAGCATAGCAGCCATCATAGTTATTAATATGCTTTGCGTTAAAAGATAAGCTATTGCTCCTGCAATTAAAGCACCAATCATTTCAAAACCACCCACTTTCTTGTCTTTTTTCGTTATCTGAGCACTTATACTTGATCTTACACTTGAAATGCCATTGAAATATCCAACAGCATTTACTGGTCTTGATGTTGACATAAATCTTGTTATTTCATCGTCTGTGATATTTCCTGCATCTTCTTCTAATATTTTATATAATAATGGAGAGCCATAAGCACCAATAACACCTTCTAGTTCTTTTAGCATAGCACTTCCATTAGAATTATTAGAAAGCTGGTTTTTAATGCCTTCATCAGTCACTTCTTCAAGCCCTTCTGCATCGGTTGTTTCAAAAAATTCATAAGTTCCAGGTTCAGCTGGTTTTTGCCCTGGTTGAGGTCGTCCATAATTAGTTAAACCTGATTTTTCAGAACCACCTAATCTAGGAGGAGCAGCTCCTGTTGATTTTAAGCTATAACCACCATCTGTAAAAACTCCTATATAATTAGCTTTTGCACCGCAATCCCCTAAACTGATGCATAAGTCATTCATGTCTCTTGTGAATTTCATAGTGTGGCAATCACAATTTTCAACACACCAGCATCCAAATATTCCACATATCCATGTTTCAGTGCATCTTTGAGTAGCAATGCTACATATGCTTTCTCCAGAATTAGCGTATTCAATTTCATTAGATTTTGTAGGTTCATCGCCAAGATTGAATCCAGGAGGATAAGCAGGAACACAAACTTTGAAATTGAATCCAGAGCCCATGTTAATATGTTTAATAACACAATCTGGATTTTTCTTGCATTTGCTTTCCATTGCTTCTCCCTTTTTTGAATTATAAGAAAGGCATAGTCTCCAATTATTGACTCTGCAAGAAGCTTGAGAAAAAACCTTTCCGTCTTTTATAGCACCATCTGTCTGCACACATATCTCATTCCGATAGTCTGAACATGGTTCGATTCTTTCTGTACCCATATAACATATATGCTTCACATGCCTCGAGCCTACAGGATCTTTTCCATCACCTATTTTCCCATCATATTCACACCACGATTCCCCATTTTTTCTTTCTACACCATGCACTATACAATTCACATCTTTGCAGAAATATTTTGAAAAATCATCTTTTCCACAAAAACTTCCTTGAAAAAGATTGCAGTCTTCAGCACTGTCTTCATGGTTTCCGCAAGAATCAAACCAATACACATCCTCTTTTCCCTCTAGGCATGCTTTATGGTCTTTAGCTTTGCATGTTGTATTCAAGGATGGATCAGAACAATATTTCCCTTCTTTATTGAAGTTCTTTTCATCACCTGTCCTTGAGACGCAATCTTCTAGAGTAGTGAAAATGCACTTTCTTTCTGCTCCTTTTTCATAGACGCACGCACCTTCTTTCCCTCTTTCAACTGTAAATAAGCATTCTAATTCACTGTCTGATTTTTCATCTGTTTTCCATTCAGTAGGTATATCTTTGTTTTTTGAATTGCCTTCAAACTTGCAATTTTCCTGTGTTGTCCATATAGCCTGGTTTCCTATGATGCAACATCCATACCTGCATCTCTCAACATTGCACATTGAAGCAAATTCATAGCTGCCATTAAGCCTGTTGCAAAGACTTTTAGGAACTTGATTTGTACATAATCCATTATTATTGCTTATGCAACAACCTATTTCACAAAAATCAGTAAAAGCACAGTCACTTGGAGCAACCCTAAGCCCATTTGTGTTATCACAATTATCTGCACTAGAATTTTGGCAAAAAAGACCGCTTTTAGTTTTTTCACAACAATTCAAAGAATCAATCTCTTGAGCCTCTACTCTATTTACTTGTGAATATATAAGATAAGAATATGAAAATATAGCAATAATAAGGACAGTTATTTCAAGATAACTCATTTTAGCTTTGTTTGTAAATATATTTTTCATTTTAGAATCCTGGAGGCATAAGGCAGCTTTTAGTTGCAAAACTAAATGATAAGCCAGTGCTCCTTTCAGTTATTGTATATATTGTATCTGAGTCACCTGTGATTGTGCTTTTTATATCATAATCAGGATATAATATCATGTAACCTAAATTATCAAAATGGCAATATTGCGCTTCTTGATTTGCTATTATATTTGTTATTTTTGCAAAATCATAAATAGGATTTATCATATTTATCTTAAAATGGTCAAATTCTCTTGTCAAATCTCCTCTCTGTAATTTGAATTTTTTATCAATTTCAACAATCACAAGTTTAGGATAAAGTTTAGTTATTACTTTCATCTCTCCTGATTCAATAACATACCTGTTATCTTCTGTTAAATCTGATTCTAATTTATCAAATCCAGCTTGTATTTTTGGAGTGATATAATTAGTTATCTCTTGTTCTATATGTTCTACTAATAAAGGTCTCTGACTAATGCATTTTTTATAGAATTCTCCTGAATAACAGATATAGACTATTTCAGTCCCATTATAAAATACACTTCCAGAAGGAGTCATGTCTCCTCCTTGCATTGATAATGTTTCTATTGCTTCTTCTAATGCTTCAGTTGTAATCTTCTCAATATAACTTTGAGGGTTTTTTTCATTATAACTCTCGACTTTAGGAGGAGCAGTCATAAGTAAGAAAATTATTAGGAAAATTACAACAATAATTAGTCCAAGTATAATGAATATTGTGACCTGGGATTTTTTATTTGGAAAAATAGACTTATCTATATTTAGAAATAATCCAGTATATTTTTTTTGTTTTAATCTCATGTTGAAATGCTTTTATACCATGCCCTTTAAATATGGCATTTTAACAGCCTAAAAATTTCTGATCAGAAAAATCATTTAATTAAAGCTCATTCTTTAAAATAGAGTGAACGATTTTTCTGGAAATTTTTTTGATTTTTTAACATATTTTATTTATAGAGGTTTTATGTTCTAATCTCTATATAATAATAATAAGCAGTTATTCTTGAAAATATTGGAAGAGCATTTTCAGGCACAATAATCTGAAAATAATTTAAATTTGAATCATGACCTGCAAAATTTATCAGTTTGGTAGCCATAGATTCACCCCATCTTTTTTTATTCTAGTGATATCTCTATCTAATGCAAGTTCCATTAGATAACCTTGAGCAGTATTCCATGAGACACCTAAGAATTTTGCAATTTCAGAGCTTGTCACTACTCGCTGCTCTTTTAAGAATTTTAGAATCTTCTCTTTTTCTTGGTTTGTCATAAGGTCAGCCATTATATTAATCCCTATAATAATCGATTCAAGATAATAACTTAATTCCTATTTATAAACCTATTGTCTTTAATATTAATCTGAATATGAGTAATATTATTAATATATCTATAAATATTACTATGAATCTATATTAATTTAAAATATGTAAATATATATGAATATATCTATGAATCTTCATAGTTTATATGCGATAAATGATGATATATAAATAAATTTAATAAAATTTTATAGAAAAAATTTAAACTACTTCAAACTCCTAACTTGCTTGTTTTTTCAGATTTTCTGATTCAAAACTTACATAAACTCTATAATTTCCAGGACTCTCTACATTTACATTTAAGTTATTGAAACCTTCGAAAACCTGATTATCTAAATTATCTTTTCTAATGTAGAATTTAATTGGATTATAATCTAATTAAAAGAAAGATTTATAAAGATTGTATTCCAATTAAAACTATGACAGAAATTATAGAAATATTAGAGAGAATAAATCCTTGGTGGAATAATAAAGATTTTGAGTATGGAATAGTCAGAACTAAATATTTAGACAAAATAATTTCCTATATTAATTCTAAAGAAATAATTATTTTAACTGGAGTTAGAAGAGCTGGAAAAACTACTTTAATGTTTCAGGCCATAAAACACTTATTAGATAATAAAGTTAATCCGAGGCAAATATTATTTGTTAATTTCGATGAAGCAGACATTAATAATTTAGAAAATCCTATAAAAAATGTAATTGAATCTTTTTATAATGAAATAGCTGATAAAAATGAAAAAGCATATATCTTTTTTGATGAGATACAAAATATTGACAAGTGGGAAAAGTATGCAAAAACTATATATGATGAAAAAAAAGACCAGCTTATTTTATCTGGTTCATCTTCCTATCTCTTGTCAGGAAACTTAGCTAAATTGATTAGCGGCAGATATTTATCAATTTATGTTTTTCCATTAGATTTTAAAGAATATTTAGAGTTTAACCATGTAATATTTCATAACAAATTAGATTTAATATCAAAAAGAAGTGAAATTGCTAAACTATTAAAAGAATTTATAAAAGAAGGTGGTTATCCAAGAATAGTGCTTGAAAAAAATCAAAATATAAAAAGAGAACTCTTAAAAAGTTATTATGAGGGTATTGTTCTAAAAGATATTATTTTAATTCATAGAGTAAGGCAGGAAAAATTAATTAAAGAACTTGTTTATTATTTAGCTTCTAATTTCACCCAGTTATATTCTTATAAAAATTTAAGTAATACTTTTTCAGCTGATTTTTCTACAATAAAAGAATATTTGGGATTTATTGAAGGATCAAGGTCATTTTTTGAATTACCAATTTTTAGTTATTCTATTAAAACTCAAAGTAGAAACAATAAAAAAATATATTGTATTGATAACGGATTAAGAAATGCTATATCATTAAAATTTTCTGAAGATTATGGAAAATTATCAGAAAACTTAGTTTTTATAGAGCTAAAAAGAAGAGATAATGATATATATTATTGGCAAAATGATAAAAATCAGGAAATAGATTTTATAATAAAAAATAAAGATAATTCTTTAACTGCAATAAATGTTTCATTTACAGACATTATTAATGAAAGAGAATCTTTAGCTCTTCTTGAATTTAAAAAAACTTTTAAAATGGCTAAAGAATTAATAATAATTACAAAAAATACAGAAAAAAAGGAAAACAATATAAAATACATTCCTCTCTGGAAATGGTTGTTGTTAGAAAACAGAAGTTATTGAACCCTAAACTCCCAGCTTGTTTCAATAATCTGCCCTCCAGATTCAAACTTAGCATATATTCTGTAATCTCCAATATTTTCAGCAACAACATTTAAATTATTAAAGCCTTCAAACACCTGATTGCCTAAATTATCTTTTTCTGTATCTAGTTTCAACAAGCTATTTACAGGAATTTAGACTTGAGAATTGAAAACAATCTGAAAAACTCTCTTATTAAAACTGAGGGGGTTTTAAGTTTTTCAGACCCCCAAAATTCTTTTTGCTTTCTATGGATTAAAACTGAATAGTATACACAAAAAGAATTTTGTCGGTATTAAAAATAAACAAAAGGTATGGCATAAATTGATTTCTCAATTTTCTCAGCAATTTTCAAATTCGCAACAATAACTATTTCAGATTTATAATTTTTTATAAAACTTCTTAATGCTCTTGTAACTTTTTTATTTCTTTTTACTTCTATAGGAATAGGCAAAGATTTATCAATAACAAAATCCACTTCTGTTTTAGTAGTAGTTCTCCAATATTTGATATTGAATTTTACTTTTAATTGATTATAAACAAAATTTTCATATAAATAATCAAAATCTAAATTATCGAACTTTTCATAAAGATAATTTCTTATTCCCATGTCAACAAAATATATCTTGGGATTTTTCCTTAATTCAGATACAAGATTTTTATAAAAAGGATTAACTATGGAAATAACAAAAGAATCTTGTAGTATTGGCAAAATTTCTTTTATTTCAGAATATTTTAACCCTGAAACTTCAGTTAGATTTTCGTATTTTATTATTCCTCCAAGATTCGCTGATAGAGTTTTTAATATTTTTACAGAGTTATCTCTGTACTTATTTCCATATAATGATACAACATCTTTTTCAACATAAGTGGTAAACATATTTTTTAGAATTTCTTTTTTCTTTTCTCTATCATTTTCTAATATAACTCTTGGATAACCGCCAAAAGTTAGATATTCATGTAAAAGAGAGTTCAAATCTTCTAAAAAAATAGTCTTGGTTAGTTTTATCTTTTCTAAATCTATTTTAACCTGATTATATAATCTTTCATATTTTTCATCTTTGGCTCTTAAAAATTCTCTAAAATTAAATGGCAATAAATTAAAAAACAAAACCCTTCCAACAAGATATTGGCCAAGATTTGTTAAGTCAAAAGATGAAGAGCCTGTTATTATAATCTTTATATTATTAAAAGAGTCAAATATTAGCTTTAATTTTTTTCCTATGTCTTTAACATACTGAACTTCATCAATTAAAAAATAATTTTTTCCATTTGTTAAATACAGGTTTATAAAATCTCTCCAATTTTCTTCAAACTTAAGCCTTATTACATTATCTTCAAAATTTATATAATGGATGTTTTTTTCACTTACCCCTTTTTTTATTAGATTTTCTCTGATTCTATTTAAGATTGTTGTCTTACCACATTGTCTAGGGCCTCTAATAGCAAGAATTTCCCTGTCTTCAATCCATTTATTCAAATCTTTCTCTATATCTCTTTCAATATATACCATATAATAGCATATTTAAACATGTTTATAAATATTTCTATTTATTTATAAATAACTTAGTTATTTCTATAATATTTATAATTTTTACGAAGTTATTTATAAAGAAGTCTAAACAACATCAAATTCCCAGCTTGCTTCTTTAGATGCAGTTCCCGATACAAATCTTGCAATTACCTTGTATTTTCCAGTTGAATTAACATTTACATTCAAATTATTAAAATTTTATATGCTTTGCTTGTATATACCCTGCACTTCTTCTGGAGTCAAGGATATATTGTATATTCTAACTTCGTCTAGAGTTCCATTAAAATAATCTATAGGCCATGAATACCCTAAATAACGATTCGATTTTCCAAAATACATAGAATTATCACCTACTCTTATAATGTGATTCTTAGGCAAGAAATACCATCCACATTGTTCTCCATCTAGGTACATTATAAGATTTCCAAATCCATTTTTTTCAGAATAAGTAACAGTTACAAAATGCCAAGTTTCATTATTAATAATACTTTTATAAGGCTTAGAACAACTAACTGCTCCTGTATTGTTTTTGCCTTTATAGATGTAACTTAATTGAAAATATATAGAATCTGTCCCATAAGATTGAGTCCCAAAAGCCCATTCTGTATTTTTTTGCATTAATCTATTCATATAAAAACCTCCGCTACTATTAAACCAAAAACTTATTGTTATCTCTTCTCCAGTTATTAGTTTATCACCTGTATTTAAAGAAGCATAAGAAGTTGAATCCCCTTTAAATTTCAAAGCACCATTATTAATTCCATTTGTCCAGTCTGCTCCAATAATGTTTCCTTCAATTCCCTGAATCTTATCAACTGTAATATTTCCTGAATTTTCATCAAAATTCCAATATGCTTTTAAATTTTTATTAATATCTCTAACTTTAAATTCCCAACTATCTCCAACAACCTGCCCACTACGCTCAAATCTTAGATAAATCCTATAATCTCCAGCAGATGTTGCAACAACATTCAAATTATTGAATCCTTCAAATACTTGACTTCCTAAATTATCTTTTCCTGTGTCAAGTTTCAATAGACCGTTTGCAGGAATAGTAACTTGTTTATTTGTAACAGTTCTTATATCCTGCCAGATATTAGAAATATTTTTCTGCAAGATAATTTTTAAATTTCCATTAATAGAATTTGTATCATTATTCACAAGTTTTGATTGAGGGCGAGAAGGCATAGGAATAGTAATATTTTCATTACATCTGTAACATCTTGAATTTTCAAGATCATAAAAGAAATATGGCCAACTAGTATCAGAATTTTTATAAGGACTATTAAGGTTTATAATATAGATTAATCCCTCTTCATTGTTGAATGCAACAACATCAGTCTTTCCATCTTCATTAAAATCTCCTACAATAGGAAATAATAAATCTCCACTTTGGCTAAGATGTATAGGTTCTCTTGCATAGCTTCCATCCCAATTATAAAAATAGATTTTATCTCCTCCAAAGATTATTTCATTAATTCCATCACCATTAATATCTTCAGAAATAGGGAAATTCATGTAATAAAAATGACTTGAGGAATGTGTAGTGATTTTATTGATTAGATTTCCTGTATTATTAAAAATAGAAATATCAGAACTATAAATATCATAGCATATAATCTCTGGAAATTTATCTCCATTAACATCTGACAATAACATCGGACTACATTCATCTGGTATATTTGTAGTAGATTGTATAATAAGCTCATTTTTTACTGGGTTAATAATGTTAATTGCATTGTTGTACATGGTGCTCTGTGAAAACGTAATTATCTCTTTAATACCGTCTAAATTTATATCTCCAACAATCATATTCTGAACATTATCATAAGGAGCAGTAATGTATGTACGCAACAAACTTCCATTTATATCATATACATAAATACCCGAACTAATAAGCTCTTTTTTCCCATCATTATTTATATCTGCTAATATTGGATTCTTTCCACTAGCATATTCATCTTTCCAACTTGTCCTTAGATTATTATAATAATTAATTAAACTTCCATTATTAGAGTATAATCCATTATCAATTAAAATCTCCTTATTACCATCATTATCAATATCTGAAACCGTAGTAGAAGAAACATAATCCCAAACACAATCTTCTTTTAAAGAAATATTATATATTTGATTTCCATTAAAATCCAATATTTGTGCTTGA
Organism: Nanobdellota archaeon; assembly: GCA_030704765.1. GTDB lineage: Archaea > Nanobdellota > Nanobdellia > Pacearchaeales > GW2011-AR1 > ARS1285. Next base: position 11,588 of record JAUYDD010000015.1, read on the forward strand.
CATTTACCATAAGGAATACTATATTTAAAAATTATCTCCTTTTTCCCATCATTATTCAAATCAGAAATAACAGGAAATGAATATATCCAATATTTATCTTTATTAAAGTTTACACTCCCATTTGACATTGAATAAGACCTTAAAATATCTGTAGACCATCCGAATCTATGAAATAATAAGCTATATTTATCACCATCTAACTTAGCAATTTTATTTGCCCCTAGAGTTCCAAAATATGCATCTGTAGGAAAGTCAAATGCTTGGCCTATGAAAATTCCTTTATAAGTTGTAAAAGTTATTCCATTACTTGTTGACAAAACTAATTTTATTGTATAATATGGATCATCAAGCATAGATAAATTAAAATTAGAATACAAAACATCATTTCTTACAGATTTGTTGCTAGAATACATATAATTCCAATTATCTGGAGAATTTCTAGAACTATAATATAATGTATAATTGTAGAAATCTTTTCCTAATGCTGATCCAGTTATATTCAAAAGAGCCTTATCATAATGATTCTTTAATTTTAATTCACCAAGCAATGGAACAACATCGGCACAATCAATTGATGTAATTCCATGATTGATAAATGAATTACAAATAGCCCCTTTATTTGGGCTACCATCATTTAAATTAGCATTTCCATAAACTGCATCATCCGCAATCATCATATCACCAGCTAATTCCTGGAATGTTTGAGGATCATAACTTAGTGCAACCAGTGCAAGAGTGTCTGTTTTTTCTTGACCTATCAACTTTCTTGTATCCCATAATGAACCAGAGATTATTTCAGCTGCATAATGAGGTTCATTCCCATAATCTTCAGGAAATTTTTTTGTATTTTCACAATTTCTCAAGCACGAATAATCATATACAAAATTATCAGAAAGACAGGTTTGATTATTTAAAGAGCATGCATAATAATCAGCATAACCTTCATTCATATTTCCAGTATGCCCGCTATAGACACTAGAGAGTCTTGGAGCAAGAATAAAAACAACATTATGAGTATATTCGTGATAAATAACATCACTACTTAATGAGAGTGCTTCACACCCGCCGCCAGGTTGATAGAAATTAATAGAATCTCCAGTTGCAAATGCATTGCAAGTTCCAGAAACCTCAACATTAGCCTCCATTTGATAATCTAACCCATTTATATTAAAAGGAGCATCTCCTTTTGCAAAAAAATCATGTATCCTATTCGTATGATAAAAAACATTTGACTCTTCTTTTTTATATGAATTATCATATAAACTCCAATTAATATCTGTTTGATAAGGAGGAATAGTTATTCTTGAACTTGCTTTAGCTTGCGCCTTATTATCTACAATAACATAAGGACCTTTTAATTCAGAAGTAATTTCATTATTATTTCCTATATCAAGGCTATAATTTCCATTTTGATCTGTAATTGTATTATAAACTCCTGAAGAAATATTTTCATTTGCAAAATCCTTGATTTCTAAAGGATTTCCTAGATGATCATTAATAATAGAACCATAGACTCTTCCAGAAGCAGTTTCAATCTTTATATTATCAATGATATCAATTATGTTTCCATTATTTGCATTAACAAAAATACTTGGGCTGATTACAGTTCCATTTGAAAAGAATAAAACAGGGAAATCAATCTTATAAGCAAGATAATTTTCTATACCTCTTTTGTCTATGAAAGGATAGATAAGAAGTTCACTTTTTACAGGCTCTTTTGTTATAGAATTATATGTTTTCGCTGATTCAATTGCTTGTTTTTCATTTATTTTAGGATTTACATCTATATTAATATCATTTAAATAATTTGAATTGTAAAGCAACCATTTATCATTAGATTCCACTAACAAAGTCTGAGATAGATAAACCGGAATTCCTTTATACATTTGTTCAAAGGAAATATACTCTGAATTTCCAACTTTAAATATATTTTTTTCTTTTAATTCATCTTTGTTTACTCCTAAAACACTAGAATATTTATCAAAAAAACTCATTGCTTGTTCTTTAATATCATTTATTTCTTGAGAACCAATAACATTTCCAGTTATACTAGGATTAGATTCTAAATCAAAACCTGTTTTAAACTCTATTCTTGTAGGATAATTTTTTATTATTTTGTTGTATGAAACAATAATATTTTCATCCATAAGTTTTGAAGCAACAGCTGAATCAAATCCTTTTTCTCTTTGTTTATTTTCCTCTGTAGACACTTTATAATCTGTTGCAATAACATTTCCGATTATATCACTTCTTTTATTAACATAATTTAGAATAGAAGATATTGATTTTTCTTTAAATGACTGAGAAGGAATACCCCTCTTCTCATTTATAGGATTAGTCCTAATATTAAATAATCCAGTTACATTAGACTCAAGTCCATGATCTTTATCTTGTTTTTGAGTAGTATTTTTGATGCCAAACAAATTAAAAACAATAAGTCCAATTACTATAAATATCATGATTACTAAAAAGACTACAATAAATTTAATCCCTGCTTTTTTCCCTTTGTTATTTATATTTTTTTTCATATTTAAAAAATCCATTTAAAAATGTTTTTTATTATTTGAAATAAATTCTCTTCCTCAGGCGGATCAGTCAATTCAATTTTTTCATTAATAGAATAAGAATCTTTTAATGTTGCTAAGGAAATATAAAAATCAGGTCCTGTATAGCAGTCTTGAGGGCAATTGGTTTCATTTTCTCCAATTGTCCTATCGCAGATTTTATTTCCGCATGTTGTTATGTTTTGTTTAGAAATATTTTTTATAATTTGAGTATTATCTTTTAATTCTTTATTTAAATTTACACAAACTCCATCTGAACAAAGATTGTTCAAACATTCAAAATCATTCATACATTTGTGATTATCCTGCTTTTGGAGTTTTATTTTTCCATCTAAATCAACATAATAATATGTATTATTAATCTTAATTTCATTTCCAATTCTATAGCATCTTCCCTCATAGAAAAATCCTCCAAGGCATTGCGCTAAGACTAAAGAAATCAAGTTAATAAAAATTAGAATTCCAAGGGATAATATAAGTTCTTTTTTCCATTTCATGTTTATTTTAATGTAATAATAGTAAAATTATCATAATCAAAATGTGCAACCCCATTATGTCCTGTTCTTACTCCAATATACAATTCATTATAACTTGTTAAATCATGTCTGCTTATTGATGTAGGAGAATCTCCTATTTGCAAAGGAATGCCATTTGGATTACTTATTATTTGGTCTATAAATCCATCTCCAAAAACCATTTTAACATGATAAGGAGTAGTAGAAGGAATACCAGTAAATTCTGAATTCATATTTCCAACAATTCCCATTCTATTCCTGTCAGCTAATAACATACTTATTCTATTTCCTGTTCCGCTATTGTAAATTATATCATACTCAAATGTTTCGCCAGCAGAAAATTTATGTGTAGGAACTAAAAAAGTGCCTGCATTTCCTAAAGTATTTTGCTTTGTATGAAATACTCCATTTTCTACTCCATATTCTTCTGTAAATGGCCATCCTTCATAATCTTGTCTTACTTCCCATTTCTGAGTATTCAAAGTTCCTGAACTAAAGTCATCATATAAAATAAGTTCTTGAGATGAATTTCCACCACCACCGCCCCCTCCTCCAGTAGGAACTTCTCCAATACACTGCTTATATCCTTCTTTATTAAACATATTTGTTAAAAAGCACCAGATTTTTCTTAATATTCCTGTTTGCTCTTTTATTTCTTTGCTTAAGCTTATGCATTTTCCATCACTGCATTGATTGGACTTGCATTCAAAATTGTTTTGGCATTCTAATTCAAGCTCTTTTTGTGAATATAATGCTCCATCAATATCGCAATAATAATTATTGTTTAATAAAGAAGAATTTGATGAAGATTCTCCACCACCTCCGCCCCCACCTTCACCTTTAACAGGAGTGTTATCTAATTTAACTCTAAATCCATAAGGAATGCATCTTGAAATATCTTCTGGATATTTTTTAGGAGTCATGCATCCAGAGCAGATTCCAGGCTGGCATGTCATTTCTAGGATGATATTAGGTTTACCACAATAATTATCTATACAGGTTTTTATCTGTTTTCCATATTCAGGGCAAACAACAGGTGAAATTTCACATTCCCAATTTGCAATGCAAGTAGGTATTGTTAAGTCACTTGGATATAATTCAAAATATTGTTCATTAATAATCCTGAAAAGAGAATCTAAATCATAATAATCTAAAGAAACTAAATCTTTTTTAGGAATTCCAGAAAGTGCATTAATAAATTCCTGAATACTAATATTTTGCTGTTGTGATTGAAAACTACCAATAGAGCCTAGTATAATATTAGTTCCTGATTTCCATAATACAAAAGATACGCCATCGTTTAATCCCTTAAGAACATAGATTTTATTTCCATTAACATCCTGGGTTGAAGAAAGCATTCCTTGTATGTCATCTAATAATCTTTCTAAAAGAATCTGGCTTTCATTTTCACTATTAAACTTTGCAACCTGAAACTTGTACATTTTATCATAAGTTTGTCTAGGATAATAATCAGCAGATAATTCTTCCTGGTTCTCATACATATGATAATATCCACTATAACTAACAGTATAAGCACTATCAGGATGTAAAACAAGATTTTTTGCAAAATAACCTTTTTCAACTACTTTTATTTTATTAAAACTAATTGTTCCCTTTAGATTATAAATTCCTAATTCATCTAAACGAGAATATTTTCCACTATAATAAAATTCACATGCTATTTGGTTTTCAATTCTTTCATAACAATATGGATCTCTTGGATATAAATAAACAGATACTGATTCTTTTGCTCCACTTGGTTTGATTATATCTATAGATGTTGTATTAGGAACAAGATTAATTTGTTTTTCATCAACACTTATATAATACCCAATTTCAACACTTTTTTCTTGCTCAACTAGATTAGGATATGAAGAAACATAATCATGTAAAATCAAGAAATCACCTTCACAATAAAATGTATCAATTTCATTTTCAGGAAGCCAGGTTATATTAACATATTTTCCAGAACTATCAACAGATATAGTGTAATTATATCCTCCGAACATATTAACTCCTTTTCTTATAAATGTACCTGTAGTGTTCATCAAGATTATGGTTTGTCTCTCACCTGTCAACACATATGTGAATTCAACTGTACCTGATGTATCATAAGGGTCTGTGTTAATCATAGAAACCTCTAAAATAACACCCCCATTTTTATTATAAATCACCATATAATTACCTTCTTTTGTATTTCCTCCTTCTTTTAATGTAATATTTCTTCCTATAGTTTGCATATCTCTTATTCTAAGTTTAACCTCATTACTTAAATCAGGGCATCTGTTTACTTCTTTTAGAGGAGTTTCACCTATACACATACCATCTTTACATTCTTTTGGGCATTGTTCTGTACCTGTTTCCAATAAGTTATTTTTACAATATCCTTCTAAAACATAATTTTCATTGAAGCAGTAATCTATAAAGATTTCAAATACTCCTTGTCTCATTCCAGAAGTAGTACCTTTTATTTTAGTGTTAATTCCATCATCACTATCAGTGCAATTTTGACTAGTAATATTTTTACATCTTCCAAAAAGACATTTGCAATTATAATTTGTCTTCAAAACATCATTATCTTCACAATAATATTCTGTTAATAAAGTAGAATTATAACATCTATCCCAATGTCCACTATCGTTAATACTTCCTTGTGTAAATCCCTTGATATAATAGTTCTTCCCACCATCGCTATCTGTGCAACTAGGTACTGTGACTTCTCCTAAGTCTGATTTCCATTTTTTTAAATAAGCTCTTGCTATAGAATCCATCTTAGAGTCACTATAATTGACATCATTTAAATAAACATTTCCAACTAAAATCAATTTAGATTCATTGCTCCATATAGCCCATAATACTACATCATTATACAATACATATAGATTATTTCCTTCAAACTGTTCTTTAGAATAGTTTACTAGATTTCCTATACTTTTTAATAAACTAACTATTTGTTCATCTGTTACTTTATTTGAATATATCTGAACATATGCTGCAAAATTATCTGTGTATTCAGAGTAATATCCTTCTAAAAGTGTGTTTCCTGTAAGAGGTATAGCTTTATTATATAAGCTCATCCTAAAAATAAGATCACTAATATCATTTTCAACCATATATTTAGAGCCATTACCTTCACTTAAAATCTGATATCCTGTTATGCTTTTTTTAGGATTGATATTTATTGCATTTCCAGTTATAGAAAAAACCTTATTAGTCCTACTTATAGTTTTTCTTGGAATATTTGATGTTGAAGCAGGATTGCTAGAACTGCCATCACTATGTAAAGCTTTAATTGATAAAGATTTAGGAGCACCAGATCCTTGGCTATAATCAAAATCATAAGTTTTTGTCTCTCCATTTTTTAAATCATTAGCAGGAGCATTTGTAAATATATATTTATTTAAAGAATCCATAATACTTGCAGATAAGAAATTTATGGTTTTTGTTCCAGAAGTTCTTTTTACTTCAGCATGAATCAGTTTTGTTAACCAATATCCTGTAAAATACGCATTTGGTATAGTCAAGGTTGTTGTATCTCCATAAATATTTTCAGCAGCACCAGGGCTTGTTGTATATAATTCACCTGTCTTATCTTGTATAGATTCTTTGTTACTGCCAAATATGTTTTTGATAAAATCAGAGAACCATCCAGCTGAAACAAAGTTAATAGAAAGAATTAAAATAATTATTGATATAAATATTATAGCAAGATATTTCCTTCCAACACACCTTTTTTTCATAATGTATATAAAAAACTCCAATATATAAATATTTACATTTTGTTTTTAGAAAAACTGTAAACCTAAAAATGTTGATGATGTTGAAATAATACCTGTTAACATCTCTAATGAAAATAATTATTATAAAAAATCTTTTATATTTCCTAGATAGTTTAGTTTCAATCCTCTGATTCAACTCTTGGAGCTAGAATAAATGAGAGCTCAATAAAGGGAGTCACAAAATCTAGTCTAAGAGGATAATCGTTTGAGAAATTTATCTTGACTTTGTCTGTAATCTTTGTTGCTTTAATCATTTTCTGCAGATATTCAAGAGAATATTTTGAATGCGCGCTTTCAGCTTGGATATTCAGTTCATCAGAGGAGAATTCTGATTTGAATGAGTTTAATGAGCCTTTTGCCTGTATCAAGAACTTGTTGGGTTCTGAAATGAACGAGCAGCTATCTGCAACAACAGAAGAGTCTTCAATTGTTTCAAGAAAATCAAGTGATGACATCTCTATCTTGCTTGAAAACTCTAGATTGGGAATTTCTTTTTCTTCACCTTCAACATCTATCAAAGCCAGGTTGAATTCTCTTGTAACTTTATCTTTTATCTGCAATTTAAGTTCATTCTCTTCTTTTGTTATTACAAGGACGCTTCCAGCTTTTATTCTTCTTAAGACTGCTTTAAGGCTCTCAAGATTAACACCCAAGACCTCTTTATTTTCCACATCTATTTCAGAAAACGCTGTATTTGGAAGTTTAAAAGAGACCATGGCAACATTAGCAGGGTCCAGCGCAATCAATGATAATCCATCTTTACTAACTTTTAATCTTACTTCTAACACTAGTTCAGATATTATCCCTATTATTTCAGAGAATAATTTTGGATGGTCAAGTCTTAGTAACATATAATTACACCTCATTAGCAAATATTCCTTTTTGTTTTTAAAGATTGTTATAGTCAAAACCACTATCTTCTTGCAAAAATAAAAATATCTTTTCAGCATTTAATAGTAACAAGACAAGTATTATAAAATAGATAATTTTTCTATTTTCACCTTTAAGAGGATTAATAATGGATACTGGTTATGATAATATAGAAAAAAAACAAGAAAGAAGCATAAAAGAGCAAAGGATACGGGAGATAACCTTAGCTTATTATTCTCAAGTTTCAGTAAGAAAAGCATTGTTGGATTTTTCTAAAAACAGGGAATGCATACCAAGATATTTTGAAAGTTTTGGAAAACGCCCTGATAATTTTGAATATGAGAATGATATCCTGGAGCAAGTGAAAAAAGGAGCAACTTCATTTCATGCTTCTGAAGAACTCTGGAAAGATCCTTTAGAAATATCTCTTGATTTTTCTAGAAAAGATTTTGATGATTTAAGGATAGGTTGGGACCTCTTATTAGATATAGATTCACCTTACCTAGAATATTCTAAGATCTATGCTGTATTATTGATAGAAGCATTAGAGCTCCATAGTATAAATAACATTGGAGTGAAATATTCAGGAAGTCGCGGTTTTCATATCATAGTTCCATGGAAAGCATTTCCAAAAAATATCTATAATCAAAAGACAAAAGACATGTTTCCAGAATGGCCAAGGATAATATGCGAATATCTTGGTAATTTAATCCAGCCTAAATTAGCTGAGAAGATCCTGAAAGAAGACGGTATAAAAGACCTTGCAAAACTCACTGGTAAAAAAGAAGAAGACCTGTTTATAAGAGAATGTGCTTCATGTAAAAGGCCTGCTACAAAAAAATATCTTTTGACCTGGATATGCACTCATTGCAAAAACGAGATAACAACTCTTGAAAGCATGTACAATAATAGGAGAAAACCTAGATGTCCTGATTGCAGGAAAGAACTTATAGAAAAATCTAGAAAAGAGATTTATTCATGTGATTTCTGTAAAATAGATTCAAGGAAGAATCCTGAGTTATTTGAAAAAAAAGAAAGGTTTGCAATAGAAAAATTAATAGAGGCTGATTTAGTATTAGTAGCTCCAAGACATTTGTTCAGGATGCCTTATTCATTGCATGAAAAAACAGCACTAGCTTCAATTGTTATAGATAAATCTAAAATAAAAAATTTTCAAATGACTGATGCTAAACCATTCAAGATAAAGCTCTTGCCTTATTATCCTGAAGCAAAAGAAGATGAAGCAAAAAGACTTTTATTGCAAGCATTGGATTGGAAAGAAGAGCAAGAAAGAAAAGGAAAAACAATAGATGAATCAAGGATGAAGAATAGACAAAGCACCAGTCTAGAGAAAGGTGATCTTAAAAAAGTAGTGATATCAAATCCGACTTCAGATATCTGTCCGCCTTGCATAAGATTATTGATTGATGGTATAAAACAAGATGGAAGAAAAAGAGCTTTATTTATCTTGATTAATTTTTTTAAGTCCTTGGGAGTTAATGACGAGGAACTAGAAAAAAGGATTTATACTTGGAATGAAAAAAATGCACTTCCATTGAAAAAAGGCTATGTAATGAGCCAATTGAACTGGTTTGAGAGAAATCCTCCTAAAATGCCTCCTAACTGCGTAAATCCCATGTACAAGAACCTTGGTATATGCAAACCTGATGACTTATGCAAGCAAATAAAAAATCCTTTGACCTATGCAACTAAGAAATATTTTAAGAAATGATTATATTTTCAAATAGTGGTTAATACCTCGTGGTCTTGCCACAATCGATTTGAAACCTTCAAAATCTTCAGATTTTGAATGGCCCAGAAAAACTTCTGAAAGTTTTTCTTGGAGACTAAAATTGCCGGTCGCGAAGCGAAAAAATTAGCAAATACCCCGACCCTCTGGGTCGGTTGGGATTGATAATTTTTAGGCAATTTCTTTATTTTTAATCCGGTAACAAGGCTACAAAACTATAACTTTTTATTTTTGATAAATCTTGAACTTCTTTTAATTTAACTTTATTTATGCCATCTTCATATCCATAATAATTTTCAGCATTTCCTCCAATTTCCTCTTGCATAAGTTCAATCATAGTAGAATCGCATTTCTCTTTATTCACTTGTTTTAGCCCTATCAAAGCCTCTTTAGCTTCATCAATTTCTTTTTGGTTGAGATCATTTAATTTTTTTATCTCCTTCATTACAATCTCTCTTACATGATCTATTTTTTCCTTGACTGTTCCAACATAAATCACTTCATAAGAATAATACTTTGATTGTTCCAGACTAGTCTTAATGGCGTAACATAATCCCCTCTTTTCCCTTACTTCTTGAAAAAGTCTTGAACTCATGCCTCCACCAAGTATTGAATCGAATATCTCTGCAGCATATCGATTTTTGTCATTAATCTTGGGCATATGAAAACCAATTACTTCGTGGGCCTGGTCTATACCTTTTCTTCTGTCTATTAGTTCGCCTGTTTTTTGTTTTACAGGGATAAGCTCTATTTTCTTTGATTTTTTTGGAAATTTCTTAGCTTCTTCTAAGACTTCTTCCCAGGTAGTTTTTCCAACAACGGCAAATATCATGTTGTTAGTTGAATATGCTGAATTAAAGATATCTAAAACCTTATCTCTAGAAAGATTACTTACTGTTTCTAATGTACCAGCAATAGACATGTTAAAAGGTTTTTCATACAAGAGTTCTTTTAATTTCTCAATGACATAACTCGTGGGATTATCATGATACATTTTTATTTCTTCTAATATGACTTTTCTTTCACGTTCTAAAGCATCTTTTTCAAACAAAGGATTCAATATAAGATCTCTTGATATATCTGCTCCAAGAGAAAAATATTTACTTGGTAGTTTATTCCAAAAACATGTTATTTCTTCTCCTGTAAATGCATTCACTATCCCACCTTTGCTTTCTATCTCTTTTGGTATATCAACAACGTTTCTATTTTTAGTTCCCTTAAATACCAGGTGCTCTATGAAATGAGATATGCCTTTTATATCTGAATTTTCATGTAAAGCGCCATAACATACTGAACTTGATACTGCTACTATTGGCATTTCTCTTTCTTCAAACAAGACAGTTATACCATTATCAAGTTTCTTTTTATAAAAATCAGGTTCGTTCATTTTTTACACTTAAGTGAAACAAAAATTCTTTATTAAAGGTTTCTGTCTTGCTTCAGGATGAAATAATGCCCCATAAATAGGTTTTGTTTTGTGTTTGAATGCTTGTATGGCATTTCCAGAAGAACTGTAAACCTTGAATTTCTTGGATGAAATTATATAATCAAAAAAACAATGGGCCACCACACCCTAAAGGTTTTTTGCCACAGCTAAAAAATCGCCTGCTGGCGAGTGTGGTTTGATTGGCCCTTGTTTTTAGGATGCTCAGAAATTAAAACAAACTAACATCCACATGTCAAGAACCATGGAATAAATTCCATGGCGTGTTTGGTTCTTGAGCACCCCCAAAATTATTTTTGCTTTCTACATATTAATAATAAGTAAGGTACGCAAAAAATAATTTTGCTGGTCTTAAAAGATGTGG
>JAUYDD010000044.1 GCA_030704765.1 Nanobdellota archaeon
TAATATTTTTTACCATTAATGTTTCTAGTTTCAGTATATGCCATAATAATCTTATGTCTACATTATTTATAAATCTTTCTATGTAGACACAAAGAAATATAGAATATGAACCCACGCAGAATCGAACTGGTGAATACTCTAGTCGGTGTAAAAGAATATATCCTAAAGGATATACTTTGCAACAATCTATTTTTTAGCAATTTTCCACATTAGTTCAAACTGTTTTCTAAAACTATCTGAGATATTTTTATTTTTTATAATTATTAAATAATTTGGATTTCCCCACATTATTATTTGGACTTTATCCCCATAAATCTGCATAGGATTTGGATTGAAATATTTTTCATCAATATATCTATAGATTGTTTGTCCTCTTGTTAGAAAACCTCTTGTACCAATTTTAATAATTACTTTTTCTATGATTTTATATTGAACTAAATTTCTTTCATATTGTTCAACAATAGTTTTATTATTAGCAATTGGAGTTGATTCATCAACAGCAGTGCATAAAACTTCTCCACCTGTTTTTTTCAATGTGTTAATAATATCCATTAATCCAATTTTATCTATATTCTTGCCTTTGAATACTTCAACATGAATGTCATCTTTTCCGAGAGTATTTAGTTTTAACAGTTCTGGTAAAACCTGCTCATATTGCTTCTTCTGTTCATCCAAAAATTCAAGAATTTTCTCAGGATCAATTGCTTGGAATATTTTCTTTCCATTTTTCAGGACAAAACTTACAAATGCTTTCTCTTGTAAACGATTTAAAGCATCATAACATGCTTGTCTATACAATCCTGTTTTTTTAGATATTTCATATGCAGAGAGGGGACCATTTTTTATTAAAGTTAGAAATATCTCTATTTCATAATCAGTTAATCCAAGATTTTTCAATATTGTTTTATCCATACCCTGATTTAATAGCTCGTTTTATATAAAGCTTTCGGATGATATCATACGACATAATTATTTATATTTATTTTGATATATGAATACATAGATTAGCTGTAGGTAGATAAAAAATGAAATATGTAATGAAAGGTAATCCTGAAACTGGTAAATTAAATTTGCCTCATCTAATTGTGGCTCAATCATATAACTGCGATTATGCATGTATAGGATGTAACGCAGTTGGTAATGGTGAATCTATAAACCCTAGAAGGATGCTTAAAATTGTTGATGATTGGAGAGCATACAATATGGGTGATGCTATCTTTCATTTAAAGGGTGGAGAACCCTTAATGTTTGAAGGAATATGGGATACTGTAAATCATGCAGCATGTAAAGGTTTATATCTTTTTATGACAACAAGCGGTTCAAAAGTTGATCAAGAAGCAGTTAAGAGATTACAAGGAGTTTATGATAAAACAGATGGACAAGTTATTGTTTCTTTAGATGGTTCTAGAGAAGAAATAAATGCATTATCAAGACAAAGAGGTTCTTTTGAAACAGCTAGAAGTGCTATTGAAACTTTGGTTGAATCAGGAGTTCCTGTAGCATGGAATTATAGAGTTCATAGAGGTAATCAGGAAGATATTGGTGATGCAATAAGACTAGCAAATGAACTTGGAGTTGAACAATTTAATGTATTATATCATGCTCAAATTAGAAATAGAAATGGTAATCTTGAAGTGCCTGATTTAGAAGTGATATTGCCACAATTAGAAAGAGCAAGAAACAATAGAGCAAGGGATATGTTAGAGTGGAGTGTAGTGGATATGATTCAAAGATTAGGTTCTGGCAAATATGATTGTAATGGCTGTACTGCTGGATTTAGAGGATTTGCTTATATTACTCCTGATGGGAATGTATATTCATGTCCAAATACTGTGAGTGAAAAACACAGACTTGGAACAATCGATGATTCTTTTGAGAATCTGTTTGAGAATGGAAAAAATTTAAGAGAAGTACATAAAGAAAGACTAGTTTGTAAAGGAGAATTGGAAGCGGCTACAAAAGATAAAGAGTATCAGAGAAAATTGGATGAAGAAGAAGAATTGATAAAAGAGAAAATTGCTAAAACAGAAACTACAAGTGAAGAAAGAGAGCCAATAGCAGTATGTTTTAATAGAAATTATTAAAAGTTTATTAAAAAGTATTTCATTTAAGTCATTATTAGAAAGTATATCCTTTAAGATATACTTTGTGTAAACAAGCTGTTTTAACACTTTTATATTTGTCTCTTTATCTCTTTCCCATTAATTATTAAAGTTGAGGGTCTTCCATTTAATTCTCCTACATCAATTACATAATCGACTTTTTCTAAAATCTCTTTATTTATTTCAGGAATTTTTGTTATTGGAGTTTCTCCAGAAAGGTTTACTGATGTTGTAATGAATGGAACATTTGTTTTTTGAATGATTTTTGTAAAATCATTATTTGGAATCCTGATTCCAAGCAAATCTGTATTTGATACATTGGATAGAAAATTAAGGTTTTTCTTTTTTAAAATAATTGTATAAGGTCCTGGAAGATATTTGTCTAAGTCAGTATCTATTATAAGATTTTTCTTTATCCAGCCTATTGATGGAGCTATTATTGATAAAGGGTTATTAGAATCTCTTTTTTTAATAAGCTTGATTTTATTAACTGAACTTACATTATTTGCATCACAACCAAGACCATAGATAGTGTCAGTTGGATAAATAAAGATTTTTCCAGACTTAATCTCTGAAATAATTTGTTTTTCTTTAATTTCCCTGATTTTTATTATGTCGGGAACGTTGAAAACCACACCTTTTAAGGTGCGGTCGTTCCCGAACATCCTAAAAAATTTCCCTGTCAAAGAAAAATCGCCGATCAAACTCCATCCTTCAGGATGGAGTAGACGATTTTTCAGGAAATTTTTTTTGATTTTCATATTTTATTATTCTTTATATTTAATAAAAATATTTTCAATAATGTTTATATATTAATTTTTTCTTATTATAATATGATAGAAAGAGCATTATATATATTATTATTGTTTTTAGCTGTGCCTGTTGCTAATATCATCTATAAACTTTGCAAAGACGAAGTGAAAAAATGGGAAAAAAGATTGATTTTGTCCTCTTTAATAAGTATAATCCTTGCTATAGTGATATTATTTTCAGGATTCATATATAAGATTCCAGTAATGATAAGCTTGTTATTTATAGCAATTGTAAACCTAATTATAGCATATAAAGCACATAAGTGAAAAGGGAAATCTTTATATACAACAATTTCCCTTTATATAATATTATATTTTTTTATGAAAGGAGGTAAAAATGAACAAGAAAGGACAAGCAGCTATGGAATTTTTGATGACTTATGGCTGGGCAATTCTTGCTGCAGTCATTGCAATCGGAGTCTTAGCTTATTTTGGAGTTTTCTCACCTGGAAAATATTTGCCTAATGCATGTACATTAAATGCACCTTTAGGATGTGATGAATATGCTGTTACAAATGCTAATGGAGTCCAGCTAGTCTTAAGGAACGGCGCTGGAGATTCGCTAGCTATTGTAAGTGTTGCTGTAACAAATTGCGGTACTGATTCAACAGGATGGACTGTTGCTGATGGTGCAACACAAGCAATAACTGTAACATGTGCACCAGCTTTGGCAGTTGGAGATAAATTCAAAGGAGATGTTACTATCACTTATAGAAAGAGTGGAGGAACACTTGACCAAATATCTTCTGGAACTATGACTGCAAAAGTAGCTTAATTTTTATTTTTTTATAATTTTAATTTATTGAAATTTTATTACTTGCTTAGTGTTAACTATAATTCATTTAGATACTTGGTATTTTAGAGTGTGATGAAATAACTGTTTTAGATTTGATTTTAACAAATAATCTTCTTATTTAATTTTTATGTCGAGAATTGAAAACCTCATGATTTATCATGTGGTCGTAGCAAATGTTACAGTTTTCAATTCTCGAGCACAAGAAAATTCTTTCAGATGAATTTTCGGTGCAGAAAAAACCATAAAAGTTTTTTCTTGCATCCTAAAAACAAGGGCCAATCAAACCACACTCGCCAGCAGGCGATTTTTTAGCTGTGGCAAAAAACCTTTAGGGTGTGGTGGCCCATTGTTTTTTTGATATTCATCAATAAGTTTTTAAGTATATACTTCATTCTAATATTATGAAAGATAGAACAAAAGTCATTATTGAAAGAGTTTCTGCAGGCATAAAGGAATTTGATAAACTTATTGAAGGCGGTTTTGAAAAGAATTCAATCAACCTTGTTGTTGCTTCTGGAGGGTCTGGCAAGACTATATTCTGCACGCAGTTCTTAGTAGATGGGCTTAGAAAAGGAGAAAGGTGCTTGTATATAACATTTGAAGAAAGAAAAAATGAATTCTATAATAATATGCTTGAACTAGGATTTAATCTTGAAGAAGAAGAAGAAAAAGGGAATTTCTTTTTTTTAGAATATACTCCTGAAAAAGTAAAGACAATGCTTGATGAAGGAGGAGGTGTAATAGAGTCCATAGTGCTTACAAAAAAAATAAAAAGAGTTGCTATAGACAGCATAACTTCATTTGGACTTTTGTTTGAAAATGATCTTGAAAGAAGACAATCTGCAATCTCCTTATACAATATGCTAAGAAAATGGGAATGCACAACTGTCCTTACCTATGAAAGGGATCCTGTTAGTGATGCTAAAACCAATTCCAAAGCCCTAGAATTTGAATCTGACTCAATTATATTATTATATAATGCCAGAGGAAATAAAAGTAGGGAAAGATATATTGAAATACTTAAGATGAGGGGAACAAACCACTCTAAAAATATTTATCCATTTTATATAAATAATAATGGCATAGAAGTCAGTGACAAACCTTTTTATGGAGACATAAAAAATATGCTGTAAAATCCAGTGATTTTATATATTGAATACACTGAACCTTGAAACATTACTCTTTTTTATCTAAAGGCTACTTTTTCAAACATCGTCGGCTTTGCCAGCCGATGTTTTTTTTGTATCATTAATGCATATATCAAAAAAATTTCCTGAAAAATCGCCTACTCCATCCTGAAGGATGGAGTTTGATCGGCGATTTTTCTGATTCGGAAATTTTTAGGATGCTCGGAAATTGAATGCAGGTAAACTACCTCATCTTAAAAGATGAGGTTTTCAATTTCCGACATAATCTTGAGAAGGATTTTAGATTGTAGCAGCAACAATTAGTAGTCAGTAATTATGAATGGGTGTAAATATCAAAAAAACAATGGGCCACCCACACCTAAAGGTGTGGGTTTGTCACAGGCCCTGGTTTTTAGGATGCAAGAAAAAACTTTTATGGTTTTTTCTGCACAGAAAATTCATCTGAAAGAATTTCCTTGTGCTCGAGAATTGAAAACTGTAACATTAGCTACGACCACATGATGAATCATGAGGTTTTCAATTCTCGACATAAGTTTGGATATAAATATTTAAAAATATCAGATACTCAATTTTTTTCTATATAACAATCAATATCAATTGACATCAAAAAAACAATGTGCCACCACACACTAAAGTGTGTGGGTTTGTGACAGGCCCTTGTTTTTAGGATGCAAGAAAAAACTTTTATGGTTTTTTCTGCACAGAAAATTCATCTGAAAGAATTTCCTTGTGCTCGAAAATTGAAAACTGTAACATTAGCTACGACCACATGATAAATCATGAGGTTTTCAATTCTCGACATAATTAAATCAATCTATACAGATTAAAATCTATTTATCGCATCAGATAAATCCTGTCAAGAACCTTAAGATGAACATCTTCACTAAAAAAAAGATTGTTAGACTTAATATAAGTATAGGAGGTATATATTTTATGCCTTCTTTTTCTTCGCCTTTACTAACTAATCCCAATATAAGAGATGCTAATATACCTATTGTAATCATGAACGTGATTGAAAAATATCTAATGAAAGATATAGAGATATTCACCTTAGACAATGTGAATGTTGAAGAAGTACTTGTATCCATCTCAGGTATTCCAGACAATATTTTTGTCAATACCTCTACTAATACATTGGATAAAGAAAACAATCCCGGAGCAAATATTGCCACTACAAGAAATATGAATATGACATACATAAGAACATTGGAATAAGCTTTTTTCTCTACAAAATCCTTCTCTTTCATATTTGCTGAGGTCTCTTCTAATAATATAGAGAGATTTCCTCCTGCTCTTATGCCTGATATTATCAATAACAAGGTCTTGTTTATTTTTTCAGAACTTATCCTTTGCCCCATACCAATTAATGCAATCTCTATATCTTTATTAGTGGCTATGTCTTTTCCTGTCTTGAGTATCTCAATATCCAAGGGATAGAACTCTGGCCTTGAACTCAATAACATTGCTCTATCAATAGTCATTCCTGCACGAAGATTACTTGACATAAGCTGCAAAAAATCTGGAAAAACATCTTCAATTCTTTTTATCCTGGAAGATTTAGATAACATATCCTTGAAATAAAAATAAGCGAATATCACCACTATTGTCATAATAAAACTTAATCCAGAGCCTAAAATAGACTTGTAAAACAATAATACTGCTGAACTTATAAAAAGCGCTAATATTACGGAGATTATAATTATCCTTTTTATCCTTGCTTTCTCTATCTTTGTCAACTGCCTTTTTTTTATTTTCATAATAAACTTGGCCTCCTAGACTTTACTAAACCTAAAAACATTATCTGCATAAATATATCAAAGACAAATAATGTGATAAATATAAGAATGGTCATATTTTTTGGAAGATTTAATAGAGATGAAAGTATGGTCAAGAATGCCACTGACAAAGCAGGTATTATTACTGCTATTAGCATATATACAACAATCAATGGATTCAATTTATTTCCATAGTTCTGTATTTGAATAAGTATTTCTTCATTCAAAGCCCTTATACTGTCTTTTATTACAGCAGACATATCACTTCCTGAATTAATACCATTGCTTATCTGCCATAAAGTCCTTCTAAAATAATTAGAATTGTTTATTTTTCCCAGATAGTTCAATGCATCTGCTTCAGGTTCTCCTGCATTGATTTTCTTCACTGCTTTCTTGAACTCCTGACTCAACAATCCATAATCACCATCAGAGATATTTACCATTATATTGAATAAAGGTATTCCTGAATTCAGTTGAACATAAATATCCTGCAATGCAGGAAGAAGGTTTTTTTCTAGTTCCCTCTGTTTTCTTGCTATGAAAGTTGATGGATATACAATCTGGCTAAAACATACAAATAAAGAGAATAATATAGCAATACCAAAACCGAATATATAGAAATTCCCTATATTAAAGAAAATCAAGATTGTGTTTGATATTACAAATAAAAGAATAAAATTTATTACAAAACTTCTTAAAACAATTCCAAGATATTCTTCTCTTGTGATATTAACTCCTGCACTCTCCAATGTCTCATTTAATTTAGAATTTCTTTTATAACGTATCTTTGAGGCAAAATATTTCGATCTTTTCTTAAGTTTTTCTATATCTGAAAAAGTAAAAGGTATCTTGAATATCATATTATTCCCCTAAAATAAGTTTAGGATTATCTTCAGAAATAGCTTTCAATAATTCTTGTTTATCAAGGTAGTAGCGATTGATAAGTTTTCCAAAATTATTAAGATCCCTTATATCATGTTTAATAAGCCATTTAAGTATTTTTCTTTTCTCTTCTAAATTCTTTTCAACCTCTGACATTGTCATTCCAGTGTTTCTTGTTATTTCTTCAAAAAACTTAGAGTTTTCACTATGTTTTATTATACGGTCTTCTTCAGGAATCCATCTATAGATTATGTTTGCTGTTGCCTTGTTGTCTGTTGCATCAAATTCAGCAACCTGAAACACTCTCCTTATACCTCTTCTCCTATCCCTAAACATTATAACATTAAGGTTCACTGCTTTCAATAAGTTAGGGGGTATGCTTAAAGGAGGATTTGTAAGCCTTGATATTGTCTCAGCAGCGGAATTAGCATGCAATGTAGCATAAACAGAATGTCCTGTATGCATTGCTTCAAACAACACCATTGCCTCTTCTTTCCTTCTCATCTCTCCTAAGATTATACGGTCTGGACGCATCCTTAATGAGTTTATCAG
The DNA here is from genome assembly GCA_030704765.1 of Nanobdellota archaeon. Classification (GTDB taxonomy): domain Archaea; phylum Nanobdellota; class Nanobdellia; order Pacearchaeales; family GW2011-AR1; genus ARS1285. The sequence continues at coordinate 8,068 of JAUYDD010000044.1, forward strand.
AAGATCCAACATATCAACCCCACCTTTTCCTTCTGCATTTGGCAGGCGAGTCACTAATGGAGTCCAGTATAAAAATTTAGGCAGCATAAGTTCTCTTGTGTCTTCGACACTTATTATCCTATGGTTTGGTGGAATAAAAGGCATGCAAGCATTTAAAAGAACAGTCTTTCCAGATGCTGTACCGCCAGATATCAAGGCATTCATCTCATATTCAATAGCCAGCCACAATAATATAGCTATTTCAATATCACAGGTCTTGGATTTGATAAGATCTATTATTGTATAAGGGTCTCTTGCAAACTTTCTTATTGTTATAGTGTTACCTTTTGTTGATATAGGGTATAATATGGAATTGACCCTATCTCCTGTGACAAGATGAGCATCCAATAATGGGCTCAATACATTTATCTGCCTTCCTGCTCTTCTTGCTATTATATTTGAATAATTTGATATTTCTTCTTCTCTTTTTATCAGTACATTTGAATTTAACCATCCAAATTTCTTGTGATATACTCTTATAGGCTCTTTTGATGTTGGAATCACTATCTCTTCTAACAAACTATCATTAACTAAGAATTCTATATCTCCTAGACCGAGCATCTCTTGTATAAGTTTACCAACAAGAAACTCCCTAGTATCGTCCCTTAAAGTAGGGACTTTAAACCTCAATAATTGAGAAGCATCATTCATAAAACGCCTCTTTATATCTAAAAAGGAATTCTGATCCAATATCTCTTTCATACCTACTGTTGTTGCTGAAATCAATTCATCCCTTATCTCAGATAACAAAGCTTTTGTAGCTGGACTTATCTTAGGAACATCAAGATCATAAATTATCTCCCCGTTTTGTTTTCTTATGCTGACTATAACTTTTGCTTTATCAACTTCAAGTCCATACCTATCAAGGACATCTTTTTCCTTGATTGCAGGATTTGAATCTAGGTTTATGGTCCTTTTTATGTCTTTTAACTGAGAATTGACATTAGGGTCCTTATTGTCTCCTAGATTCTTGAAATTATATTTCTTTTCTTTATTTGAAACTTGCAGTTCCATACATCACCTAATTTATTTTTTCTTATGTTTATTATCTTTTTTATGACCTTCTTTAATTTCTATTTTGTTTATTATCTATAATCTATACCTAAAAATTCTTTTTTTGTATCTTCTATTGTAATATCTTCATTCTTAATCTCTTTTTTGTCTTCTTTTGTTTTATCATTGTCATTATTAATTTCTCTTTCATCCTCAATTTTTGTAGTTTCTTGAGCAGGAACAAACTTGTTTTCATTGTCAATTATCCTTAATATAGGTTCACCAAATCCAGGATATTCTATTGTTGCTAAATCTCCAGATTCCAGTATATGAGCCCATTCTAAAGCATTGTCTCTTGATATATCAAATGAACTAGCTATTGTTGAAATCTTAAGTTCTTTATCTTTTTTTAAAGTATCATATAAGGTATCCAGATCTGTCTTATTGACCTTGTTATTCCTGTCGTTTAGGACCAGCTTTACAAATAACTTATTTTTTAATCTTCTATCTCTTGTTGCTGCATATGTTAGTATTCCAACTATTAATGCCCATTGTACAATAAGAAATATCTTGATACCTACTGACATTGAAGAATAATTATCAGAAAGAGTATTTTTCACTGTAAAAAATGTAGTTTTTATTGAAAAACCACTTACTCCTTTATTATAATATTTATAGAAATTATAGAAAAAATATGCTCCATTAATTACAACTAATAATAATGCTACTAAGAATACTTTAAAAAATATAGGTTTTCCCTCGTTTTCCATATATTAAAGATGATTTTTAATTTTATAAAGTTATTGATGGTGTTATTAATATCAAAAAAATTTCCTGAAAAATCGCCTACTCCATCCTGAAGGATGGAGTTTGATCGGCGATTTTTCTGATTCGGAAATTTTTAGGATGCTCAGAAATTAAAACAAACTAACATCCACATCTTAAAAGATGTGGTTTAATTTCTGACATTAATATTAATCTTATATAAACTCCCTCTGTATACCTATAATCAACTTTTTTTTGATATTTAAGGCAACTAATAAAATAACAATGTTTATTAATTTAATTTTACATTTTTATATATGGAAAAAGGCGATAAAAATATAAATTTAAACAGGTTTGTAAAAAAAACTTCTCGTGCGCAGGTTGCTATAGAATATATCATCATTGTCTCGTTTGTAATGTTCATCCTAATAGGAGTGATAGCTACTGCATTTTATTATAGCGGAGGAATCAAAGACAGGATTAAAATAATACAGATCAATAATTTTGCAAATAAAATAATTTCTACATCTGAAACAATATATTATTATGGAGACCCATCAAAAGCTACAATATCGGTCTATATTCCTGAAGGAGTAAATAATATAACTGTCACAAGCAATAGCATAGTTATTTCAACCTATCTTACAACTGGTCAAGAAATAACAGAGTTCTCTAGTAAAGTCCCATTGACAGGAAGTTTTTCTTTTTCAGCAGGTGTAAAGACATTAAGATTAGAAGCTTTATCTAATAGTGTCAGGATAAGTTAAAATGAAAAATTATAGGTCACAATCATCAATAGAGTTCATTATCTTGATAGGATTTGTAATGTTCGGATTCTTGTTGTTTTTCTTATTCATCAATGAAATGGGCGGTCTTAAGAACAAGGAGCATAGAAATCTGGAACTAAAAAACCTAGCTATGTCAATAAAAGATGAAATTAGCTTAGCTTCTAAATCTAGTGATGGATATTTTAGACAGTTCTATATTCCAAATAATCTACAAGGCAAAGAAATATCAGTCAATATAACTGGAGAAATGGTCTATATAAATACTATAGACCAAAAAGAAGGTATTGCATATCCAGTGCAAGCTGTAAATGGACAACCTATACTAGGAAATAATACTATAAGAAAACAAGGAGGAGAAATCTATCTTAATCAATGATGATTAACAAAAGATATTCTATATTTCCAACCTCAAAAAACTCAGGCTCGTGTTTGTTTTTAGATTTTTTAAACAAAACATTTCCTAAATCCAAACGCTCGCAAGCCTGGGGGATGGATCTTATAATAGCTGTCATGTTGTTCTTGATGGGAATGATAGTTTTTATGATATATACTATAAATAGTTCATCTGAATCAAATGAAGAGATTGCTCAACTTAGTCTTGAAGGAGAACTCATTATGACAAATATATTATCAGAGGGCTATCCTGATGATTGGAACAGCAGCAATGTTGTCAATATAGGTATAATAGACAATGAAAAGATCAACCAGACTAAACTAGAAAGGTTCTATGATCTATCTATAAGTAATTATGGAAAGACCAAATCTATTTTTGATACAGAATATGATTATTTCTTTGTTGTTGACAATATGACTATAAGGGGATTAGGTGTCGGAGGTATTGGAAAACCTGGAACAGACATTGATAATCTCAATACCTCTAGTCTATTGAAGATATCCAGATTGACATTATATAATTATAAAGTAAAAAACTCTTATCTATATATATGGAAGGAATGATGAAAAACAAAAGAGGTGCTTTTTTCAGTCTTGATGCATTGATCGCTCTTATTATCATACTCATGACTTTATTGATTGTATTTCCTATAATAACATATCCAAAACATGAAACAAAGATAGAAAGTGATATAATAAAAGTTCTTTCAAACATAAAGATTGGGGAGATAGATGATAATTATGTGAAGAATGTATTGATTTTCCAAGGAAAGATAGTTGATCCTAATAAGTCAGTATTTGACCAGATAGGTGAGTTCTGCATTGAAGACATTGACTTAGCTATTAGCCTTGCTAATTCAACCCTTAATGATATTGATTCAAGAGAAAATTTTGGCATATGGTGCGAGAACAACTTGATATATCTAAAAAACTCAAGTAGTTATGAAGATTCAGAAAATGTAAGAGTATCTAGAAGGATAATAAGTGGTGTGAATAAAAGTGAAGGAGCTAGTGGATTTTCTGGAAGAGCATTCTTATCCAGCAGTGTGCAGACAAAATATTTCTATTTTGGAGGATATATGGGTGATGGAAACATCTCTGTATTTGTCAATTATTCAGGAAACTTGAATGAAATTATGATAGAGATTGTTGTAAACAAAGATTTTGATGTTTATATAAATGGATTATATTCTGGACATTGGACAAATTCCTCTGATGAATTCACTCCTAAAGAATATGACCTTTCTGCATACAAATCTTATTTTAAAGAAGGCAATAATACTTTCAAAATAGTTGGCAACAATACTCATATTACAGGAGGTTTTGTAAGGCTCTTATATTCAAATTCAACTATATATGAAGAACCTGACAGATATTATTTTCCTGGTATTGAAGGTATAATAAATCTTTATGATGGTTTTTATTCTCCAGGAACAATAAATAACATGAACATTTTCCTTCATTATAATTCTAGTTATGTTATGTTCCTCAACATTGGAAATGTGACAGTCTATAATAGCTCTAGTAATGGTCTTGAGACAGAGATAAACCTGAACAACAGCTATCTTATGTCAATACTTGATTATAATGATATAAGCAATAAGACTATTCCTATAAGATTAGGTCTTGAAGAAATAATGAGCGGAGGAACAGGTGGAAATGCTGATGTTGTCCTTATAACTGACCTTTCTGGAAGCATGGATTATACAATGGATGCTGATGTAGGAGGTATAGACAGGAACTGCAGTGACAATAGTCTATATAACTCTACTACAAAAAGGATATCTCTTGCTAAGTGCCTGGATAAGATGGTCGTAGATCTTATACTTAATTATTCTGGAAACAGATTAGCACTTTCTGCTTTTTATGCAGATAATAGTCCTCCATATAAAGCCAGGGTCAAAGAAGTTGGACTCACCAATAACATTATTGGATTAAAAAATAATATCTCAAACTATTCTGTTGAAGGAGGAACTTGTATATGCTGTGCATTGAATGACGCTTATAAGATATTAAGTGAACAAAGTGATCCATCAAGAAAAAAATTCGTGATTGTCATGTCAGATGGAATACCTACTCACACATGCCAATCTTCCTCAGGATGTACAGGCACTCGTACAGGACTTCCTGGTGATGAAGGATTATGGCTTGGATTTGGAGCAGGTTGCTATGGAGGTTCTGATGATTGCAATGTCAATGACTGCAGTTGTGCAAGTCGAAATGCAAACTGGTCTGCTTGCAGATTAAATCAAGGTCTCAATGCTACTGTAATCTATTCAATAGGTTTCGGGCCTGTAGGTACATGCACCATGGCGAACAATACAATGAGTAATATTGCAAAGTGTGGAGGAGGAAAATATTATTCAAGTTCTAATGCAAGCATATTAAAAGAATTATATGAGAATGTCTCACAAGAGATAATAAAATTATCATATAGCGAACAAGCTTCAAATGTATCTGGATCAGTCTTTACAAAACTTTTTCATGACTCTTATATACAATATAATTTCACTAAAAAACAAGTCCCTTATGGATTGCATATAGCTTTGGAAAATAAATTCATTGATAGTTATTATGGAAGTTTTGACATACCTTTGAACTCTACAATTGTAGAAGCTAAAGCTGTTTCATATTCAGGACCAAAATGGACAAAAAATGTAAAGATAAACAATGGTTCTATCTATAATCTAAGCTTATATGGAGGTGATTATAGAAAACTTGGAGATCCTTATGCAGTATATATACCTAATAATCTTATAAAGGATAAGAATAATGTAAGTATAACCCTAGGAATATCACCTGAAAACTACACTAATGGTTCAATAAACAACAAAATAATATATAAAGTTGTAAAGAATCTGGGCACTTTTTCTGAAGGCATATATAAGAATGCTTTAGGATGCTATTGGAGCGTACAATTCGAAGATAATACAAACCTTACTTTAAACATACCTTCTAATTATAGTGAAGATAATATATGTTTATATCAACAGGACAATCATGCTATAAATGATCTTGGAGACAGGAATGATGCTATTAACATTGCAGTATACAGCTTATTCAAACTTCTTGATTTTGATGATAATGGAAAACTTGATTTAAAATTCAATGAACAGAACTTTGATATCAGTTCTTCCCAGATCACAGGTATACCTTATAGTGAATATATAACAGTTGAGGTGAGGACATGGGATTAAAGATAATTATCCATAATAAAAAAGGATTTTTTTTCACAGTATCTGCAATCTTTATACTTTCATTATTTATATTAGGTTATGGGATATATCAAATGACAAATGATAGGACTCCTATAAACAAGAGAATAGACAGCTTAAATGATTTTATGGCATTCTATGAAAAAGACCTTCCAAGACAGATATATATAACAGGCTTTAGATCTATTTTTCTTGCTGAAAAAAGCATTGTAATCACAGGAAACCCAGTTAATAATATCTCTGCTATGCTTTCAGAAGCTTTTTTCAATGGTACTATGAATGGAGAACATCAAGAGCTTATAGTAGGAGCGAGATTATCAGATTTACAAAGATCCTTATCATTAAACTCTAGAATCATGAATTTGAATGGTAGCTTGAATGCACGTTCTATTTCTATAACTCAGGAAGATCCTTGGAATGTTTTAATCACTCTTGATGCTAATATCTATATCTATGACCTTGAAGGCCTTGCATATATAAATACTACAAAAAATATTACTACTTATATTCCAATAAATAATTTTGAAGATCCTTTATATGTCATATATACAGGGGGAATTATCACAAACAAGATAAAGAAAACAATATTTTTACCTTTTGTAACAGGTAGTGATGTTACTAATCTTATTAATCATGCAAAAAATTCATCTTATATAGACTCAACTCTTGCTCCTAGTTTCTTAGATAGAATTGAAGGAAGGATAACTCCGAGCCCTTATGGTATAGAATCTCTAGTAGATGCACAAAGATTGTCCTTACAAAGCATTCCAGTAAGGATAACTTCTTGTGTAGATTATATCTATCTTGTAAATAATATTACAACCAGCCATCAAATACAAGGGATGCCTTCTTGGTTCAGGTTAGATGATGCTCATCTTGATATGTATAATGTTACTGGACTTGTGATATGAAAATTTTTGTTATGTCAGAAATTAAACCACATCTTTTAAGATGTGGATATTAGTTTGTTTTAATTTCTGAGCATCCTAAAAACAAGGGCCAATCAAACCACACTCGCCAGCAGGCGATTTTTTGCCGTGGCAAAAAACCTTTAGGGTGTGGTGGCCCATTGTTTTTTTGATAGAAACATCAAGATGAATTCATTTCTTGCAATAGCAACTTCTTTCTTCAGAAACACAAGTGCCTTCAGGACAATATCCTGTGCAAACTTCATAACCTTCAAAATAAAAACCACAGGGTTTTTGAGTTATATCTGAAGGCAATATTTTTTCTTTTGTTGTATTTTCATCAGAACCACTGCTTCCTCCTCCGCTACTTCCACCACCTCCAGTTCCAGAGGTTTTTGTTGAGGTCTTAGATCCTGAAGAAGAAAGATTAGAAAAATTGAAACCAGAATCATCTTTAGAATTCAATAAAGATCCTGATTCTTTGGTATTCTCTTTTTCAGAGTACTTATTATTGTCATTAATATAGGATTTATCCTTATTGATAAAATAGTATACTGACACCCCAAATACCACTAATGCTATCAACAGCAATATAACTAAATATCTTACCATTTTTATGATTATAATAAAGAAATTGTCTTAATAAAGGTTTTCTGAATGTTAAGTCAACTTGCTATCTTAACATAATTTGATTTATTTTACTTCAATAATTTTCTTTTAATTAATAAAATCAGCTTGAATGATTGAGCATTAATGATAGTCATGATTGCAAGAATTTTTATTATCTTTATGAAAAAATCTATAAATATTTAATTATTCAAATTATCAAAAAAACAATGGGCCACCACATGTCAGAAATCAAAAATAGTATCTTTTGTTTCAACAATATCAAAAAAACAATGGGCCACCCACACCTAAAGGTGTGGGTTTGTGATATGCCCTTGTTTTTAGGATGCATGAAAATTCTTTCAGAAGAATTTTCTGCACAGAAAATTGCATAAAACAATTTTCTTGTGCTCGGAAATTGAATGCAGGTAAACTACCTCATCTTAAAAGATGAGGTTTTCAATTTCCGACATAAAAAGCCTCGGCCGGGAGTCGAACCCGGGACCTCGACATTTTTGGAATTATCTATATACCAATGTCGCGCTCTAACCAAAACTAAGCTACCGAGGCATAATTATAATAAAGGAAATAAATTTTCGGATAATTTATTCATTTCCTATAATAATAAAATAAACTTATAAAAATATCCCTTATAGACAGTAGTTGAACATTTCCCTATAAATTTGGAAAATCTGCAGGATTTGTAATCTTTTTCACCACTTCTTAACCTTTGCTTGCCCATCCTCTATTTCATTTTTGTGCACTAACAATAGAAATTAGAAAATCAGGCTGTCTGAAAGCGACTGATTTTCAATAATCTCTGATTTTTGCTCTGCAAAAATCAGCAAATGTTTAACTACTCTATAGATTCATAACTTACGAAACTTTACACTAGGTCCTTTATTAGTTTTTTGAGGGCTAGTGGTTGTTGCAGAAGTATTATTCTTCTTTAATAAGGTGCCATTTGTAGCTGTCCAATCTTTTTTTATTGCATATCCTGTGACAGCTTTCATATTATTAAAGCCATTTGCAAGCCATCCTCCATATACCTTTACACCAGCAATAAAACCATCATAAGTCGCAAGGTCAATTTCATTCTTTGTAGTTACAAATGTCAAGGTCACATAGAAGAAAAGTGCAATAAATATCAATAAGATAATAAAGACTCTATGTCTAAGATGATTCATCTTTATTGCAAATATTCCTGCAAATACTAATAAAACTATTATTATCCAGTTAAGCATTCTATCACCTTTTTATTATATTGTTTAGTTTTTAGGATATAAAAAGATTATGGTAAAAAAATAATAATAAAAATCACATCTTTTCTATTATATTCAGTATCACACTCAATATTGTCAATATAACAACAATCCATCCAGCCCATACAGTTAAGAATCCAGGTAAGAAATTCACTTTCAATACTTCGTCTACCATCCCAAAACCAACAGCTAATGATACTAATACTCCTGTTATCCAGACAGCTATATTTACTAAAGTAGATATAGGTCTTTTTGTTGTCTTCACACTTTTTGCCATTATTTTTCACCTCCTTTCATGCTTATTCAGCTCCATCTTTTTGTGAGCATCTTTCCAAGATAATATGCGCTTCCGAATACAATTATTCCAGGTAATAAAGTTATTCCAAGAGCAGGTATAAGAAGGCTTGTTCCAATGGTTCCAAGAGTTCCAGCACCGATTGATTCTAATAAATCAACTGCATAAGGCACTGATTTTTCAACATTTTTTTGAAGAGCATCTATCTGCATTATCATCTTGCCTTTTTTCAATATCCTTATTTTCTTGTCTTCCTCTGATATCAAGACAACTACATTCTCTCCTTTTGCAGCAGAAAGTCCAGCAGAATGTCTTGTGCCAAAATTCTTGAATGTCTTTGTGCTCTTTACCATGACACCATATGCTTTCATATATCCGTCAGAAGATATTATGACTGCACCATCCATAATAGCAAGTGATTCTAAAAGTTTGGGGTTGTCAAAAACTTTGAATGGTGGAACTGTCTGCTCAACTAAGGGTTTGTATTCAACATCTCCTATGACAAACATAGCTCCTTCTCCTCTTTTTGCTATCCGTAAACCTATCTCTATCAAAGTTTTTTGTATTTTCTTTGTGACTATATTTATCTTTGTTTTAGATCTACCCGCCATATTAAGAATATTATTTATAAATACAAAAAGATTATATAAACCTTATGAATCCATCACTTCTTTTATATAGATATCGTCCCATCCTTTTTCAAGAAACTTCTTCTTAATATTCTCATCAGATAATCCTCGTTTCCTGAATTCCTTTACAAGTTCTTTTGCTTTTGAATAAATAGCTTCTTGGTTAAATGACTTTTTAGAAAGCCCAATATAAACCAAAGTCAGGACTATAATAATTATTACAAGCGCGACTGTAAGAGGAATATAGAAAAAATATAAGAGTTTAATATCTCCTTTAGAATCTATAGTTGTAGAATTAGAATTATTAATGCTATTATTTAAAGATAAGGCTAAAGGTAATAAGATTATCAAAGATATTATTAAAATCACCTGTTTTTTCATATAATTAATAGAAAATATATGTTTATATATTTGTTGATTTGTTAGAAATAGATAAAAAGTATTTGTTTAGCTAGAAAGACTATTTATCAAAAAGTTATATGACATCTGTCGATATAATTTTTTCCAAAGAAAAGTTTGAATAAATAGTACTCTGAAATTTACAACCTCTAAAAAAGGTAAATTTCAGCGTTTCAAACTTCTTATGTCGAGAATCGAAAACCTCATGATTTATCGTGAGGTCGTAGCAAATGTTACAGTTTTCGATTCTCGAGCATCCTAAAAACAAGGGCCAATCAAACCACACTCGCCAGCAGGCGATTTTTTGCCGTGGCAAAAA